>JBJEPL010000109.1:0-16487 GCA_051881215.1 Eubacterium sp.
GGGAGCTTGCTGTTATTTTCACGAGATGTTGTATCTTCGTTATAAACTTTAGCCGAATTATTCATAAAAGATTCAAGTAAATCATCATAATCCTTTGAAGCCATTTTCATACCTCCGTAAAAATATATTTTATTATATTACAATACAACAAATAAATAAAGGGGTAATTTGTAAACATTTGTAATCATATATTAATTAATATGCCTTGCCCGCTTCTTATTAATCGACACAATTCTTTGAGAAACGCTTATTTTATCATAATTCTGCTTTGCACGAACAAAAATCCAATACTTTTTCCTGCATTGCTGACACTGCCCGGCACTTTTAAAGGTATTGTTATTATTTGAAAATTCATACGGAATAAGCGTTTTTATTGTACCCGAGCAATCGGGGCAGATAATCTCAACATTATTAATGTTAAAATTATCATAAACAGGTTTTTTGATGTAAAAGGGTCTGAATATCAGTTTTTCAAAAAATGCCGTATCGCATTTTGAAACAAAGTCCTTAAATATTTCTTTATCAAAAACCTTTTTAAAGCAATATGCAGTAACAAAGCAGTCCTCAAGAGCTCTGTGAAGATTTGATGTATCAATATCTATCTCAAACAACTGCGCGCAGTTTGACAGGCTTATCTGATTTGCGGCGTTGCTGTCTTTTATAAAATTCATACAGTATTTTTGAGCGTCGGCATAATTATCCATAAAAGATACACACGGCGAGCCTGTAAAGCGTTTGAAATTATCGGCAAGCGTATATAAATCACTGTTTGACCAGCTTAAAAAGACCTTTTCACCTGCACCGCACCAGCGTGCAAAATCGGCAAAGGCATCTTCAAAATCTATACCGTTTTCTTTGATTTCTTCGTTAGTAATATGAGTAAGATTTTTAAAACGGGAGCCGAGTTTTTTTGAAATCCGAGGCTTAAGAAGCTGCTTAAATGTATCAACAATATCAAGCCTGTGGTTTAATTTAACTGCACCGATTTCAATTATTTCATTTATACCTGTTTTTGTTTTATAATTATACGCATTATTCCACTCAAGGTCGAAAATAATATAATTCATAATTCTCCTGTCAGTTAAAAAAAATTAACCTTGCATTACGCAAGGTTAACTCTTTAAATTAATTTTATCCTATAAAAAGAAACACAAGGAATGCAGCAAGCACTATAACAAAAAATGCCACGATTAACCATTTGGTAATTCTTTCAAGCTTTGCTTCAATAGTTCTGCCCTTTGACTTACCGAGAAAGGTTTCTGCACCTCCGGCAATAGCACCTGAAAGATTCTGTGAACGACCTTCCTGCA
Organism: Eubacterium sp.; assembly: GCA_051881215.1. GTDB lineage: Bacteria > Bacillota > Clostridia > Oscillospirales > Acutalibacteraceae > Eubacterium_R. The sequence goes on from JBJEPL010000109.1 coordinate 1,311, forward strand.
TAAGAACAACAATAGTTATTATAATAGACGCAATAATAAGAACAGCGCCAAACACATAATGATACCAGAGCATAATATTTCCTCCGTCTTAGATAAATTACTTGTGGATTATATCACAATATAACAAATAATGCAAGTACTTTTTTATTAATTTAGAAAGTCATTTGTTCTGCAATGTCGTTTTCACTCAAAAGTGCGCCGGCTGCAGGAAGATTTTTGGCTCTGAATCTCCATTCTTTTTCAAATTCTCCCTGATTATAAAGATGAACAGAGTCAATCCTGTGTGTTTTCTTTAATTTCATTGCAGCTATTCCCTGCGTATTCTTTGTAGTCTTTGAAAGAATAGCGCCGGTGTTAATAAGCAACCTTCTGCCTGAAGAGGAGCAAAGAACAATATCCGTATCCTCTTTAATATAGATTGCCTGCGCAAGCGGTGCTTTAGATGAGTAGGCATTGATAAGCTTTTTTCTGTTGGTTTTTGTTTCGTAAGCGGAAATATCAACCTTTGCAAGCTTACCGTTTTCAAAAACGAATATCATATAACCGATATACTCATTGACAACAGCCATATAAACAACCTGCTCTCCTTCAGCCATCTCAAGCTTTCCGGGAACATATTCGCCCAAAACAGATGCTTTTGTATCGGTAAAATCGTCAACCTTTGATTTATAAACCTGATATTGATTTGTAAAGAACAGCAATTCGTCCTTGTTTGAACATTCAATCTCGGGAAGCATTCTGTCTCCCTCTTTGACCTTCTGCTCACCGCTCATACGAAGATTTGCAGTCTTTATTTTTTTGAGATAGCCGTGTTCGGATAAGAAAAGCGTTACGGAATAATCCGGCGCCTCAACAGGCTCCTCCTCAAAGGTATCATCAACATCATATAATACCTCGCTCTTTCTGCCTTTATCGTATTTTTTTACTACGGCTTCAAGCTCGCTTATAATGATTTTTTTCATTTTATTGTTGCTTGAAAGCGTTGCTTCAAGGGAAGCAATATCGTCTTCAAGCTGTTCAATATCCTTAATTCTTTTAAGGATATATTCGCGGTTTAAATGACGAAGCTTAATCTCGGCAACATATTCTGCCTGAACCTCATCAATACCGAAGCCTATCATAAGGTTTGGCACAACCTCGGATTCGCTTTCGGTTTCGCGGACAATTTTTATCGCTTTATCTATATCGAGCAGAATTTTTGACAAGCCCTTAAGAAGATGAAGCTGTTTTCTTTTTTTATCAAGATTAAAATTAATTCTTCGCTTAATACAGCCTAATCTGAAATCAATCCACTCAAGAAGAATTCCTCTGACTCCGAGAACAACAGGTCTGCCCTTAATAAGAACATTAAAATTACAGCTAAAGGAATCCTGAAGCGGAGTAAGCTTATAGAGCTTTGACATAAAAGCATCAGGATCAATTCCGCGTTTAAGATCAATTGTAATCTTTAAGCCTGTTAAATCCGTTTCATCACGGATATCATTAATCTCTTTTATTTTATTCTGTTTAACAAGCTCAATTATTTTATCAATAATCGCTTCGGAGGTTGTTGTAGGCGGAATTTCGGTAATATCAATACAATTGTATTTTTTATCGTAAGTATATTTTGATCTCACCTTAACAGAGCCTCTGCCCGTTGAATAGATTTTATCAAGCTCATCCTTGTCATAAATGATATAACCGCCACCTGCAAAATCGGGCGCAAGAAGAGTATCGCTTATTACATGGTCGGGATTTTTCATCAAAGAAATTGTGGTATCACAAATTTCCTTTAAGTTAAATGAAGCTATTGAAGATGCCATACCTACGGCAATACCTGTTGTTACATTACAGAGAATTGAAGGAAAGGTAACCGGCAGGAGAGTCGGCTCCTTCATCGTATTATCATAGTTATCAACAAAGTCAACCGTATCTGATTTAATATCGTCAAAAAGCTCGTGGCAAATCGGTGCAAGCTTTGCTTCTGTATAACGGGAAGCGGCATACATCATATTTTTACTGTATGCTTTACCGAAGTTACCTTTAGACTCAACAAAAGGATACAGTAATGCCTCGTTACCTCTTGAAAGCCTTACCATAGTATCATAGATAGCCGCGTCACCGTGAGGATTAAGCTGCATGGTTCTGCCGACAATATTTGCACTTTTTATGGTTCCGCCCTGCAAAAGGCCCATCAGGTACATTGTATATAAAAGCTTTCTGTGCGAAGGCTTAAGTCCGTCAATTTCAGGAATTGCTCTGGAAATAATAACGCTCATGGCATAGGGCATAAAGTTTTCAGTCAGGGTATCTGTAATTACCTCACTTTGAACAAGTCCTGCTCCTTTTATATGGACATTATCTGCAAGAGGGTTATCCTTTTTTACTTCGGTTTCTTTCTTTCTTTTTGCCAAAACAATCCCCTCCTTAACTTAAATCTGCAGCATCAAGATAAAGATGACCGTAATCGGAAATATATTCCTTTCTGTCATCAAGATTATCTCCGAGAAACAAATCAAATATCCGTGAAGTTTTTTCCGCTTCATCGGGAGTAACCTTGATAAGTCTCCTTGTAGCGGGATTCATTGTTGTCAGCGCCATCATTTCGGCTTCATTTTCACCAAGACCCTTTGAGCGCTGAACTGTATATTTTTTATCGCCTATTTCAGCCTTAATTTCATCCATTTCTGCTTCATTGTAGGCAAAATAAGTCTGATCACCGCATGTTACCTCATAAAGCGGAGATTCCGCAATATAAACCTTTCCGGCTTCAATGAGCTTAGGCATAAGGCGGTAAATCATTGTAAGAATAAGAGTTCTGATATGGAAGCCGTCAACATCGGCATCGGTGCATATCATCACCTTTGACCAGCGAAGGCTGTCCATATCGAATGCAGACAAGCCTTTTGCCGCTTTGCTTTTAACCTCAACACCGCAACCGAGTACCTTGATTAAATCGGTAATTATTTCGTTTTTAAAGATTTTATCGTAATCCGATTTAAGGCAGTTAAGGATTTTACCCCTTACGGGAATTACAGCCTGAAACGAAGCATCTCTCGCCTGCTTACAGGCGCCAAGAGCAGAGTCACCCTCTACTATGAATACTTCCCTTTCGTTAACATCTTTAGAACGGCAGTCAACAAATTTCTGAATACGGTTTGTCATATCCATCTTTGACTGAAGCGAGGTTTTAAGAGTTTTACGGGTGTTTTCAGCCTTAATTCTTGCTCGCATATTAATAAGGACCTGATTTGCTATTTTATCGGCGTCTAACTTATTTTCGATAAAATAAACCTCAAGCTGTTTGCGGAAGAAATCGGTCATAGCCTCTTGGATAAATTTATTTGTTATTGCCTTTTTTGTCTGATTTTCATAAGAGGTTTGAGTTGAAAATGACGATACAACAAATATTATACAATCCTCAATATCCTGAGCGTTGATTTGACCGTCTGTTTTTGAATACTTGTTATTAGCCTTAAGATAAGCGTTAATCTGATTTACAAAAGCACTTTTGAAAGCCTTTTCGGGAGCTCCGCCGTGTTCAAGAAAGCTTGAATTATGGAAATATTCCTTTAACTGCGTTTTAAGAGAAAAGCAAAGCGCCGCCTTGATTTTGAGCTTATACTCCGGCAGGTCTTCCCTGTCCTTGCCCTTGCGCTCACACTCCCAGTATTGAGGTGAAGTAATGGCAGTATCGGCGGCTAATTCCTTAACATAGTCGCTGATACCGTTATTATAGCAGAATTCATATGTTTCAAATTTTGAAACAGACTGCTGATCCTTTAAAATAAATTTAACACCGTCATTGACGATTGCCTGACGCTTAATGGTATCTTTATAATATTCAAGAGGAACATTTATAGCTGTAAATACGTCTAAATCCGGCTTCCAATGAATCCTGGTGCCTGTATCCTTTTTATCGTATTTCTCCTTTTTAAGCCCTCCGATATTTTCGCCCTTTTCAAAATGGAGAGTATACTTATATCCTCCTGTATGAACCTCTGCGTCCATATATTCCGAAGCATACTGCGTTGCGCAAAGACCGAGGCCGTTTAATCCGAGAGAATACTCATAATTATCCTCTCCGTTATCATATTTGCCGCCGGCATACATTTCACAGAAAAGAAGCTCCCAGTTATATCTATCCTCATTTTTATTATAGTCAACAGGTATACCGCGGCCGAAATCCTGAACTTCTACAGAACCGTCAATAAAACGGGTAATAATGATTTTATTGCCGAAGCCCTCTCTTGCCTCATCAATGGAGTTAGACATTATTTCAAAAATAGAATGCTGACATCCTTCAAGTCCGTCTGAACCGAAAATAACAGCGGGTCTTTTACGGACACGGTCGGCACCCTTTAATGATACAATACTTTCATTACCGTACTCTTTTTTTGTTGCCAAAATCATCCCTCCGAAATAAAGTATACATACTGAAATATTATACAATATATTGTGGAAAAGTCAAGAATTTAAAAAATAAGCGACAGAAAAAATCTGTCGCTTTTCTTGTTTTAGTTTTTATCGTCTGTTTCGTCAAAATTTTCATTTTCCTCTGCATTTTCAGAAGCCGCATCAGTTAAAGCATCTTCATTATTATCGGAGGCCGATGCTTCGGGAGTATCAATTTCGTTATCGTTTTCCTCTTCAACAGGGTCAATGCAGCCTTTTCCATAAGTGAAACAAACTGTTCGTTATCAATTTTTTCTCTTTGAATAAGAGCCTCAGCTACAATTTCGAGCTTATCAATATGCTCCTTAAGAATATTCTCGGCTCTGTTATAAGCTTCGGTTATAATTCTCTCAACCTCAGTATCAATCTTACCTGCAGTTTCTTCGGAATAATTTTTAACATGGCCGTAATCCCTGCCAATAAATACTTCCTCATTATCTGCACCGTAATTAATCGGTCCGAGAGCCTCGCTCATACCGTATTTGGTAACCATTTCCCTTGCAATTTGAGAGGCTCTTTGAATATCATTTGATGCGCCAGTTGAGATATCGCCCATTTTAAGTGCTTCTGCAACTCTTCCGCCGAGCATGGAAACAAGAAGGTCAAGCATATCCTTCTTTGAATCGTAATTCTCTTCCTGCGGCTGATACATTGTATATCCGCCTGCGCCCATGCCTCTGGGAATAATTGAAATTTCTTTAACAGGGTCGTGGTTTTCAAGATAGTATGAAACAACAGCGTGACCTGACTCGTGATAAGCAGTAAGCCTTTTTGCTTTTTCGCTGTATTTGTGGGATTTCTTTTCGGTACCCATTTCTACTCTTGTAGTAGCATCCTGAATTTCCTCATTTGTTATAGCATGCTTGTGGCGTCTTGCAGTAAGAAGAGCCGCCTCATTCATAAGGTTTTCAAGGTCAGCGCCAACAAAGCCTATTGTGCTCTTTGCAACTTCCTTTAAGTTGACATCGGGAGCAAGCGGCTTGTTTTTAGAATGTACCTTAAGGATTTCCTCTCTGCCGTGAGTATCGGGCTTGCCGACAGTAATTTGCCTGTCAAATCTTCCGGGTCTTAAAAGAGCAGGGTCAAGAACATCGGGTCTGTTTGTTGCCGCAATTACAATAACGCCCTCGTTTGCTCCAAAGCCGTCCATTTCAACAAGAAGCTGATTTAAGGTCTGCTCTCTTTCATCGTGTCCACCGCCCATTCCGGCGCCTCTGTGACGGCCTACGGCGTCAATTTCATCAATGAAAATTATTGCAGGTGACTTTTTCTTCGCCTGGTCGAAAAGGTCACGGACTCTTGATGCACCGACACCTACATACATTTCAACAAAATCAGAACCCGAAATTGAAAGAAACGGTGCTCCTGCCTCACCTGCAACTGCACGGGCAAGCAGGGTTTTACCTGTTCCGGGAGGGCCGACAAGGAGCACGCCTTTCGGAATCCTTGCACCGAGCTTTGTAAATCTGTCAGGCTCCTTTAAAAATTCAACAAGCTCTTCAAGCTCTTCTTTTTCTTCATCACAGCCTGCAACATCCTTGAAAGTGGTTTTTCTCTTTTCGTCCTGAACAAGGCTCTTTGTACGGATTTTTCCGAAGCCTAATGTTCTGTTTGTTTCATTATTCATTGCGCTGTTCATTCTTTTGAAAGCGTAAATACCTAATGCCGTAAGCAAAACAAACATTAATGCTGTAGGAAGCATGCTGATAATCCATGTATTCGATGTGCCTGCCTTATAGTCATAAACAATCTGCTTATCCGGATTAGCATCATTATATTCTTCAATTTCATCTCTGATATCATCAAGAAAATATGAAACATTAGGAACAGAATATTTTTGTTCCTTTGTCGGCTCTTTAAAGGTTTTATAAATTAAATTTCCGCTTGATAAATCAAGTGTAAACTCGGAAACCTCATCATTTTTAAACATACTTACAATCTGCGAATACTTTACATCAATCTTTGTTTGCTGATTTGCAAAGAATATAACAGAGCCGATTAGAAGCAACGGAATCAAAATGTAAATTAAAATTGATTTCCAATTTTTAGCCATATTGTTCATTAATTAATCCTCCGAAGGAAGTCGTACAGACAAAATATTTTTTGTATTTTCATCAGGCTTAACCCGCTGATCAATACAGTATCCTACAACACCTATAACCCCGACATCATCCGCAACAACTAAAACATCATCACGAAGCTCAACCGGAATCTTCAATTCATTATAGAGCTTTTTTAAAGATTTTTTACAATTTCTTCCCGCCGGAGAAATTGCATCATGAGGCATTCTTCCTCTTATTTTAAAATCACCGATGATTTTATCATAATCACAATAAAAATCAACATCTTTCGGATTAAATTCAGAAATATTTAAAATTTCCGAAATAAATACGCAATCCGAATTTCTTTCAGAAAAGTCGGCTATTCTTAAATATTTACCGTTACTTATTGCAAATAAAGAGCCATAAAGCTGAACTCTTGACGGTCGTTTTAAAACAGAGAGCACTTTGTCAATACAGACCCTGTCCGGCGTAATTGAATAACAGTAAAGAAATTTTATAATTATTCTTTTGATTACCGCTGTATCGTATTCTTTAAGCTTTTCAATCGAAAGCATACCGTTTTTTACACATTCCTCATACGCTTTTTGCGATACTTCCTCAATAAAGTCCTCGTCCTCATTAACCGATGAAATGAAGTTATTAATTGCGGTTTCGTACTCGTTGTTAATAGTTGAAAATTTACTGATTATTTCATTTCTTATATAATTTCTCGAATAATCGTTGACGGTATTAGTACTGTCAACTCTGTATTCAATATTATTTTCTTTGCAATAATCTCTTATCTGTGAAGAAGTTACTTCAATAAGAGGCCTGATAATTTTTCCTCTCACCGGAGGAATACCGCAGGCGCCCTTTAATCCTGTTCCCCTAATAAGTCTGAAAATAAGAGTTTCTGCATTATCAGACAGATTATGAGCCGTAGCAATTTTATCACATTCAATTGAATTGAAAAACTCATACCTCTTTTGCCTTGAATATTCTTCAACACCTATTTTTGCTTCGGAAGCCTCATTCAAAGCGTCAATTGTCAGCTGATGATATTCAATATTATTTTTCCTGCAGAATTCTTCAACAAAACGGGCATCACCGACTGATTCCTCGCCGCGTATTCCGTGTTCAACATGCGCTACAACTATATCAAGTGAATACTGTTCTTTGACAGATAAAAGATAGTTGAGCAAAAGCATGGAATCGGCTCCGCCGGAAACACCGACGACTACCCTGTCATTAACAGAAAGCATATTGAATTTTTTTACTGTAGAATGAATTTTATTAATCATAATGTGATTTATCAACCGATCTGAATCGGGTAAATTCTTTATCAAATGTCATTTCAATTGAGCCTGTTGCACCGTGTCTGTTTTTAGCAACAATCAATTCGGTTTTATTAGCGTCTATGTCTTCCTGCTTATCTTCGGCAACATCGTTTCTGTAATAGTCCTCACGGTAAAGGAATAAAACAATATCGGCATCCTGCTCGATTGAACCCGATTCACGCAAATCTGCAAGCTGCGGCTTATGGTTTTTACCGTGACCCTCTGTTCCTCTTGAAAGCTGAGCACAGCAGATTACCGGGATGTTCAAATCCTTTGCCATCATTTTGAGATTTCTTGTAATTTCGGATACTTCCTGAACTCTGTTTTCTTTCTTTGTTGCAGAAGAAATAAGTCCGAGATAGTCGATAATTATGCAGTCAACATTTCTCATTCGCCTTACTCTTGACTTGATTTCAGGAACGGTTATAGAAGATGTATCGTCAAGATATAAATCAACATCGTTAAACTGACCTGCCGCATTTCCGAGGCGCACCCATTCATCGTTTGAAAGCTCACCTGTCTTTAGCTTTTGAGATTCTACGCCTGCCTGTGCAGACAAAAGTCTTTCGGCAAGCTGTTCTTTAGTCATCTCAAGGCTGAAGAATACACATTTTTTTCTTGCATTCATTGAAATGTTCTGTGCAAGGTTAAGAGCAAAGCTTGTTTTACCCATAGCAGGACGCGCGCCTATAAGTATTAAATCGGATTTGTTTAATCCTGTTATATACTTGTCAAGCATTCCGAAACCGGAAGGTATACCCTTGTATTTTTCTTTTTCCTCACCGGTGAGCAGAGTAAGCTTATTATACACATCGTTTACAATGATTTCACTAACCTTTGTAGGACCGTTTATTTCTCTGCCCTGCCTAATGTTATAAATCATCTGCTCTGCGCTGTCAAGAATAACCGAAGCGTCTGCTTCACCGCTGCTTGCCTGCTCAATAATGGAATTTGAAATATTTATTAATGCACGCAGATAATACTGTTCTCTTACAATTTTAGCGTAATATTCAACATTTGCAGTTGACGGCACTGTTTGTGCAAGCTGAAGAAGATAATCTCTTCCGCCTGCCGTGTCATACAATCCCTCTTTTGCAAGGTTATCGGCAACAATTACCGGGTCTATTGCCTTTGAGTTTGTATACATCATCATCATAGTGCTGAAAATTGCCTTATGCTGTGGTAAATAAAAGCAATCTGCATTAATTTGAGAAACTACTTCCTCCATACAGGCGGGCTCAACAAGAATACTTCCGAGAACCGACTGCTCTGCCTCAAGATTAAAAGGCATATTGATGCCGGAGGATAAAGCTACATTATCAGCCATAAATCAAGCCTCCGAAACCTGAACAAACACCTTTGCAGTTATGCCCTGATATACTTTTATTTCGGCCTGAACTGTTCCGAAGGCCTTTATATCCTGCATAACAATCTTTCTTTTATCAATATCAATTCCTATATCCTCTTTAATCTTTTTTGCTACATCCTTTGATGTAACAGAGCCGAAAAGCTTTCCGTTGGCACCTGCCTTTGCCTTAAGCTTAAAGGTCATTCCCTCAAGCTTATCTGCGTCTGCCTGTGCAGCCTTTATCTCCTCTGCCTTATGATATTTTTTTGCTGATTCCTTATTGTTAAAATCATTCATTGCGGCTGTATTAGCCTCAATTGCCAATCCCTTCGGGAAAAGGAAATTTCTTGCATATCCGTCAGATGCGTTTACAAGCTCTCCTTTTTTTCCGAGGCTTTTAACATCCTGTTTAAGAATAACCTTCATAATTATACTCTCCTATATCTCCATCAAAATCGGAAGAATCATCGGACTGCGCTTCGTTTTTTCATACATCATATGTGAAATTTCGTCACGAAGCTTAGTTTTAACCGTATTCCAATCATGATAATTATTATCGTAATTTTCGTCAATAACGCGGCAAGCCAAATCTCTTGCGCTGTTCATCAAGGCTTCATTCTCTCTTACATAAACAAAGCCTCTTGAAACTATATCGGGACCGCTGACAACGGTTCCCGAAGCACTGTCAATCGTTGCGACAACAATAATTATACCGTCCTTTGACAGATGCTTTCTGTCATTAAGAACAATATTGCCTACATCTCCGACTCCGAGTCCGTCTACATATATTTCTCCGGCAGGAACATTTTCAAGCTGTTTCATACAATCCTGCGAAAGCTCTATCTTATTTCCTATATTGCCAATAAATATATTTTCGGGCGAAATACCCATAGCCATACCGAGATTTGCGTGCTTTTGAAGATGCTTTTGCTCGCCGTGAACAGGAATAAAATATTTAGGCTTTACAAGTCCCATCATAAGCTTTAATTCTTCCTGACAGGCATGACCTGAAACATGTACCTCATACATTTTCTCATAAATGACATCTATGCCGTGCTTCATAAGCTCGTTTACAACATTGCCGACCATTTTTTCATTGCCCGGTATAGGCGTTGCGGAAATAATTACATAATCGTTAGGGGTGATACTTACCTTTCTGTGTTCGCCGAATGCCATTTTAGTTAACGCTGACATCGGCTCTCCCTGCGAGCCGGTAGTTATAATAACAAGCTTTTCATCAGGATAATTTTTAATTAAGTTGATATCAATAAGAAGTCCCTCGGGAACATTGAGATATCCAAGCTCGCTTCCTACACTCACAAGGTTTTCAAGGCTTCTTCCGATAACGGCAACCTTTCTGCCTCTTGACTGTGCAACATCAATAATCTGCTGAACACGGTGAATGTTTGATGCAAAGGTTGCTACAACTATTCTCTTATTCTTCGCTTTTCTGAAAAGAAGCTCAAATGATTCGCCGACCGTTTTTTCACTCATTGTATATCCCGGTCTTTCGGCATTGGTTGAGTCGGAAAGAAGCGCAAGAACGCCTCTTTTTCCGTATTCGGCAAAGCGTGTTAAATCAATCATATCTCCGTCAACCGGAGTTGTATCAATTTTAAAGTCGCCTGTTTGTATAATAACGCCTGCAGGACATTTAATTGCAAGGCCGACTGCGTCGGGTATTGAATGATTAACATGAATCATCTCAATATTGAAGGAGCCGAGTGTTATGTTATCTCTTGGCTTGATTTCAACCAATTTAACATCATTCAGAAGATTGTGCTCCTCGAGCTTCCCTTTAATCAAACCTATTGTAAGCTTTGTTGCATAGATAGGAATATTCACTTTCTTAAGTAAATATGCCAGACCGCCGATATGGTCCTCGTGACCGTGAGTTACAATTATTCCCCGTATTTTATCGGCGTTTTTCTCCACATAAGAAAAATCGGGAATTACAAGATCAACACCGGGTAAATCGGAATTCGGAAATGCAAGACCGCAGTCAACAATAAACATATCACTTCCATACTCATAAAGAGTCATATTCTTTCCGATTTCATTCATACCGCCGAGAAAAGCAATACTGACAGACTCCTTAACCTTAGGCGGCTGAAGAGATTTTTTATTTGAAGCCTTGCGGTAAGTTACATAACGCTTTTTGGAATTCCGTTTTCCTATGGCATTCTTACCGTTTGGCGTATTTTGATTTGACATTAAAAAAATAACCTCCATAATTAAAAATTTTTTCCGTTCAACAAGAATTGTTATATATTTTAGAATATTATTGCTGTCTTGTCAAGTCGGTCCCATATTGATTATTACCAAATTAAGTGGTAAAATATATCAGTAAAATATATTAACAGAGGTATTTATGAAAAAAGTTGACATTTATACAGACGGAGCCTGCAGCGGAAATCCCGGTAAAGGCGGCTGGGGAGCTGTTCTTGTATACGGTAATAAAGAAAAGGAAATCAGCGGCGGTGCTCTTGAAACTACAAATAACCGAATGGAGCTTTCAGCCGTTATTGAAGCATTAAAAATTTTAAAAGAGCCGTGTGAGGTTAATTTAACTACCGATTCAAAATATGTGTGTGATTCAATAAATAAGGGCTGGGTCTATTCTTGGGAAAAAAACGGCTGGAAAAAAGCCGACAAAAAGCCGGCTTTAAATATTGATTTATGGAAAGAGCTGTTACAGCTTCTTGAAAAACACCGTGTAACATTTAATTGGGTTAAGGGTCACAACGGTCATCCTTATAATGAAAGGTGCGACGCCCTTGCCGTATCCTTCTATCAAGGCTTGGAATAATCAAATTTTATATTTATCTATTGTACCTATTCCTATACCGAGCCTGCCGGAGTTTATCATAAATTCTTTAGCGCTTTTCTGAAGTGATGTATTTTCCGGATAATTCGCCTTTATAATCTGCCTTTTTCCGAAAATTCTTTCAATTGCCTGCTCATCATATGCAATTGAATATGCAATATCAAACATTGAAGAGAATTTAAGAATATTGCTTTGAGACTTCATAAACCGATGGTTTTCTCCGTAAAGAAGCCAGCTTTCGCACAGATAATAACGATACTTATAATCAGGGAAAAATTCTTTAAAAAAGCTGACGGATTTATCAAGCGATTCAACACATTTTGAATACTCAAGCTTTTCGCCCTGCGGAATATGTATAAATATCAGGTTTTCTCCGTATTTAAACGGCAGTTTATTATAATTGAGCGTCATATTTTTACACGGATAAAACTGATATTGCAGTCTGCCTATTCTGAAAAGCTCGGCGTTAATATGATTTTTAATCCAATCATAATTCTTCAAGCCCTTGTTATTATTGTTTTCGCACCATATTCTTATATCATCAAGCGTATCGTACAGGATTTTATCATCAATGCCGAGCTGTTTGTATTTTTTCTTTGTATTTGCAGAGCATTCTATCATAACAGCAAGGCGGGTTAAATCGTCCTTTCTTTTAAGGCAGGAAAAATTACCGCTGTTACATTTTTCAGATAGATATAATATATTGACCCTGTCCTTTTGGGCAAGGTCAATTACTTTTTGTTTTAAATTTTCATCAAGATTGATTTTATCTATAAGTTCAAGCATAATCAGTTATCTGTTGAATTATTTTTAGTTGTTGTTTTTTTGGTAGTTTCTGCCTTTTTGGTGGTAGAGGCTGTGGTCATATTTTCATATTTTGAGGTAAGACCCGATGAAACAATATGAGTTATTTTGTAATCAATACCGTAATCAGAAAGCATTGAAAGCACTTCGTAATTCAAGAAATTACTGTCAGCGTCTTCATCCTGAATGGTAAAGGATGTATTTTCATCAAGATATTTGATTTCTTTTTCAAGACCCGAAATACCGTCAACTTCTTTACCCTCAAAGAAAATGTAAGTACCCTTTATTGTAATTACACCTTCAAATTTATTTTCTGCTTTTGTGGTATATGATTTCTTTGCAGCGGTAGTTGTTTCTTTATCATTACCGACAGAAATAACCCCGCTGTAATAAAGAGCGCATACAACTGCAACGCCAACAGCAATAATGGCAAAAATAATATAAGGCCATTTTTTTGATTTCTTTTTCTTCTTAAATCTGTGACGCTCAAGGGTAGGAACATCGGAGCCCTCGTCATCGGTATGAGTAGAATACATACTCACCTCGGAAGCTGTTTCCTGATATGAAGCGTCGCTTTTTTTATGTACGACAAGGGGGCTGTCAAGCTTTTCTTCCCCTGTTACTTCTTTCTTTTCTTCTTCCATAATCTGCTCCTAAAAATATTTTATATTATTTTATCATAATATACATTAATTTTCAATAGGTATTGAATTTATACTGTAAAATTGATATAATTATTATAACATAAAAATGTGTTAAATTCGTTTTTGGAGGCAGTTATGAGGATTTTAACCTTTGACATCGGCGGAACAAATATCAAATACGCAATCTGCGACGAAAACTTTACTCTGTCAGACAGGCATACAATTTCTACAGAAGCGCAAAAAGGCGGTCAAAATCTTATCAAAAAGATAATATCAATCATCGAAAGCTATGACAATATTGACCGTGTTGCAATTTCTACGGCAGGTCAGGTTGACAGCAAAAACGGAATCGTTGTTTATTCAACCGGAAATATACCTTACTATACAGGTATGATGGTTAAAAAGCTTATAGAGAATAAAACCTCAATTCCGACTTATGTTGAAAACGATGTTAACGCATTTGCAAACGGCGAGGCAAAATTCGGCGCCGCCAAAGGAGTTTCAGATTTTCTGTGTCTGACATACGGTACGGGCATCGGCGGTGCATTATATCTTAATAATGAATTATATAAGGGTATGTCCTCATCAGCAGGTGAATTCGGTCATATGATTACACATGCAGGCGGCAAGCAATGTACCTGCGGTGGAGAGGGCTGCTATGAATGCTACGCTTCCACAAAATCCTTAATTGAGGCTGTAAACAAAGCAAACTCAACTAACCTTGATGCTTTTCAGATTTTTGAAAAGGAGAATTTCCAAAAGCCTGAAATTCGTTCGGTTATTGATAAATGGATTGACGAAATCATTATCGGTCTTATAAATCTTATATATATTTTCAATCCTCCGCTTATTGTTCTCGGAGGCGGAATTATGAATGAGGATTATGTTATAGATTTGATTGACAGAAAAATTTATAATCTTCTTATGGATAATTTTAAAGATGTTAAAATTGTCCGCTCAAAGCTCGGTAGCGATTCGGCGCTTTTAGGCGTTGCTTCACAAGCATACAGCTTATAACTCTGATAATAAACAAAAGCACTTTTGATTTTCACATCAAAGGTGCTTTTTTATGATAATTTATTTTTTCATATTTTTTAAATATTCTTTTGTGCCTTTATCAACTCTGTATGAATCACAAATCTTTCGGACAGTCATTTTTGCGACAGTATCATTTAAAGCTCCTCTTTCAATTATCGGCATTGTTTTATCCTGATATTTAACAAACGCCACGCTCAATGCCCACGCAACCGCCATATTGACATAGTATTTATCAGAACTTATGTATGGCAGAATTTCTAAAACCCTGTCAATATATTCATCGTCAAGAAAATAATCCATCATCATAACAACAGCAAATCTGATTTCATATTCAGAGCCGTTAAGATAAGGCTGTATAAAATCCCATACAACAGCTTTATTTTTATTTGTAAATTTAAAGCCTGAACAACAGCTGTCGCAGACAGCCCAGTTATCAATAAGCGGTACAAATTCTTTAATCAGCATTAAATATTCATCAATACCGCATTTTTTATACCCGATAGCGAGTCCCCTTAACATACGCTCCTCGTAATAGTAATCGCCTATATCAGCGTTGTATTTAACGGCGTCTTTGGCAATTTTTCTTAAAACAGGAAGTCGCACTCCTATAATCCTCTCACTGCCGATATTCGGAACAAGCTTTAAATTAAATTTTTTTATTCCAAATCCTGATTTTCAAATAATACTTTTCTTATATCCATAA
>JBJEPL010000110.1:0-4674 GCA_051881215.1 Eubacterium sp.
ACAAAACAGCTTGTATTATTAAATAATTTTTCTCATTTTGGCATAGTATCAAATGGAGGAGATAATATGTTAAGCGCTTTGCTTTCCGCCCTTGGGGCACACTTTATTTATTTTATTTTGCATATTCAAAACACCTCAAGCTTTCCCAAGCCGCTTCCGCCGAAGGAAGAGGCGCAAATGCTTGAAAGAATGAAAAACGGCGATAAGAATGCAAGAGCTGTTCTTATTGAACGAAATCTGCGCCTTGTAAGCCACATTGTGAAAAAATACTATTCAAAAACTAATGACAATGATGATTTAATAAGCATCGGAACAATCGGATTAATAAAAGCAATTGATTCGTTCAAGCCCGACAAGGGCACCCGCCTCGCCACATATGCATCACGGTGTATAGAAAATGAGATACTGATGTATTTCAGGGCAGGTAAGAAAAATGCCAACGACATATATTTGAGTGACACGCTTGAGGTAGACAAAGACGGTAACCCGTTAACAATTGAAGATACGGTTAGCAGTAACATTGACCTTGCTGAAGATTTGGAAACAAAAATCCGCTGGGAAAAGGTTTCTAAAATAATATGCAATCTTGAAGATGAAAGAGAAAGGGAAATTATTATATTAAGATACGGTTTGAATAACAAAAAACCTTTGACACAACGCGAGGTTGCGCAAAGGTTAAATATCAGCAGAAGCTATGTATCAAGAATTGAAAAAAAGGTATTAAGCAACATAAAAAATATGGTTGAATAACTATCGTTTGAATATATTTCCGCCGGAGCAATCTATTGCAACAGTAAGAGGAAAACGCTCAAAATTCAGTTTTTTAACCGACTCACATCCCAAATCCTCATATGCTATAACATCGCATTTATTTATGCACTTTGAAGCAAGAGCACCTGCTCCGCCGATAGCGCAGAGATAAACCGCTTTATTTCTGACTATTGCTTTGCAGACCTCGTCATTTCGCTCTCCCTTGCCTATCATTGCAACAACACCTTTATCGAGCAGAGTAGGTGCAAAAACATCCATTCTGCTTGAAGTGGTAGGCCCGCAAGCGCCGACGGCAAGATTTTCGGGAGCGGGAGTGGGTCCTGCATAATATATAGCCGCATCTGTTAAATCATATGGTAACGGACCTTCGTTTTCTAACGCATTAATAATTCTTTTATGAGCCGCGTCACGGGAGGTATATACGGTTCCTGAAAGTATAACTCTGTCCCCTGCCTTGAGCTTTGGCGCATATTCTCTTAACTGACTTGTGTTAAGTATATATTCCATTTCGTTATTTTCCTAATTCTTTTTTCAGCATTTTGTTTTCTTGAGTCAGTCGTTTGTTTTCTTCCTCGAGAGTTTCAAGCATACCGATATTTTGCTTTAACTCTCTGCTGACGGATTTCAACTGAAAATCAAGGTTTGAATTGATTATTTCAAGACGCTGGCACTCAAAATTAACATCCTCAAGGGCTGCCATAAGACGAGATATTTCATCTGTGAGCTTTTGGATATCGGATTTTCTTGTCATAAGCAGTCCTCCAATAATTAGAAATTTGTCAAAAAAGAGGTTGTAAAAAAACAACCTCTTTTTAAATGTTATCAGGTATCAATATCTACATCTTTTTCAAAGTAGCGCGAACCGAGCCAATTAATTTTAGCCTCATATGATTCTTCAAGCTTTTCGATTTCATCGGTGCTGTCATCGGAAGCAAGCGCCTGCTGAGCTGTATACTGCCATACAGGAGTTCCTGTTTTACCAACAAAATACATAATATGATAACCGTATTCCGATTTTACAATTGCTGTATCACCGGCTTTTCTGCCGTCCTCAAAACACCAATAGCTGAAAGAGTCAACCATATCACCGGGTATAACATTTTCATAAAGGCCGCCTGTCTCGGCTGAACCTGTATCAGCAGTATTATCGGCAACTAAATCTGCAAAGCTGTCTTCGGTCTTATCGCCCGATTTCCACTCATTAAGAAGCTTTTCAGCTTCCTTATATGCTGCTGCCCACTGCTCCTCTGTAGCATTGTCCTCTACAGTTGCACTCTCATCGTCGGAATCAAGTTCAGGCTGAATAAGAATATGGCGGACATTTACGGTCTGCATATCACTTATTGATGCAGGTGAAATAACATAAACAACGCTTGT
Organism: Eubacterium sp.; assembly: GCA_051881215.1. Taxonomy (GTDB): domain Bacteria; phylum Bacillota; class Clostridia; order Oscillospirales; family Acutalibacteraceae; genus Eubacterium_R. Next base: position 2,149 of record JBJEPL010000110.1, read on the forward strand.
ACTGTATTGCTTGATATCTCCTGCTTTTCTGTCACTGCTGAAAAGCCAATCAAGACCCGGATACACTAGTTCTTCCTCGTCTGATGTCTCATCTTCATCATCTTGATCTTCGGCAGTAGCAATTGCAAGGCCCTTATACTGAAGGATTTCCTTGGTTGCACCGTAAATTGTTGAGAAGCCGTCATAATCGAAAGAAGCCTTATCAAAATCGGAAGAAGAATATTTTACACAAAGGTCTGCAAAGTTTGAACCGTCTTTTTCAAGAGCATTTTTGAAAGCCTTTGCGTCGTCCTCATTAGTACATTCAAATACTTTGATATCTACACTTGTAAGCTCATCGCTATGCTCTTGCTTATATTTGTTATAATCATCTTCGGAATATTCTTTTTCGGAAAGAGTTTCCGAAAGCTCGGTTTGATAATTATCTGCAATATACTGACGGGTAGTTTCTGTTCTGAAAACGGACTCGGTAACACCCTTGCCCATTGCCTGAACAAGATATGCGCTTAAAGTATATCCGTAGCTGTGTGCAGTTTCTCTGTACTCATCAAGGGTATCATCAATCTCCTGCTGCTGCTCCTCGGTAATTTCAGGCTCTTTACCGTCATTTGCCTTAACAGCCTCGAGATAATATGTATAAGTATTCTCTATAGAATCTATTACCTCGTTATGAATATGCTCAGCCCAGGTCATTTTATTGCCGTCTTCATCTTCATAGGTCTGCTTTGAAAGCTTCTTATCAAAATCAACATTAAGGTTAATATCATCAAGGTCAATGCCGTATTGCTCATACTGCTCCTGGGTTGACATAAGGCTGTTATATGTTACAGCGAAATAGTAGTTATAAGTAGAAACCTTAATTTTTGCCTTTTGCTCGCCGTTAGTTACCGTAAGACCTGTAAAATACTGCGCAGGGATACCCAGCGAGCTTACAAAGCCTTTGCGCACAGCACCTGTTGCAACATAGGTTACCAAAAGCGCAACTACAATAATTATACATACAACGGACTGAATGATTTTCTTTGTTTTAGGAGCAACCTCTAATGAAACTCCTTTACCTACAGAAGCGTATTTATCCGAAAGCTTCTTGATTTTTTTATCAATAGCCTCAAGCTTTTTTGCATCTGTTTCTTCAGCTTTAGAAGCCTTGAGCTTATCAATTTCAGATTTAATAGCAGCTCTTTGAGCTTCGTTCTTTTTGCGGATTTTATCAGCTCTTTGAGCGTCTTTTTCTGCTTTTTTTGCAGCCTTATCCTTATCGGATTTAACGCTTCCTCCGGTTAATAAATCCTCTTCTAATTGTTTCTTTGCCATCTTTTTTCATCCTTTTAAGTGGTTAATAGATAATAAATCTAAAGAGTATTTTACACTATTATGCAAAATAATACAAGACCTAATTTATTCTGCGGCTTCATCTGTTGATGAAGGATTTGCTACAATCGTTTTTTCAAAAACCGAATTATGAATATCAACCTCTGCACTGTCAGCAAGATTTGAAATTCTTTCGTTCTTTATAGAGCTGATTATATCAGCCTCATACTGAGGAACATCATTTATGAAAAACATAATATGATATCCGTAATCGGACTTTACAATATCAACATCTGCGTATTTTCGTGAATCATCAACTGCCCAGCTTTCAAACTCCGGAACCATCTGCCCAATAGTAACTGCCTCGCAAATTCCGCCGAAATAATTGCTCGATCCTGCTGTAGTAGATGCGGTATCGTCACTGTTTTCTTCAGCCAAAACGGCAAATGAATATTCGGTTTTATCACCGTTATTATATTCTTCTAAAATCTTATCGGCTTTTTCCTTTGCGGCATCCCACTGCTCATCGGTAAAGGAAACATCTTCGCCTGTTTGACTCGCATTATTAAGAGCGTCAATATCAGGGCAAACAAGAATATGCCTTACTGTATAGGTTTCGTCGTCAAGCCTTGTAGGCTCCTCTGTTTTAAGAATGACATAAATATAACCGTAGGTTTCGTCAATATAGTAATTAGTTGAACCTGTTGGAGTATCATCACTGAATAACCAATCGTTTATTTCATCTCCGAAAGGAGCATCGCTTCCGGTAACAGTACCGTCAATATTGTCCAAATAGGTTTCGGTGGCTTGCTTGATTGCGTCCTCTTCAGAAAGTGTTTCATCGGAGTCCATAGCTGTTTGAGCATCGCTTTCAATATAGCTCTTATATACTTCAGGGGCAAGTTCTACAAGCTGATCTCTTGTCTTAATTTCGCTTACATATTTCTTTGCCTGATCCTCGCATTCGGTTTTTGACTCGTCAGACGATGTATCGTACTCAAGAGCAATATAGCTGAAATTAATCTGATAATAATCATTCTTGTTTTTCTCGTAATAGTCAGCTATTTCCTCATCGGTAACCTGATTCTCAATATTATACTTACCATTATAATTTGCATTGAGATAATATTGCTCAAGCATAAGGCGAATAGTATCCTCAGAGCAATATTCTCCGAAGTTTGAAGCAAGAAAATCATTTAACGAAACACCCTGTTC
>JBJEPL010000111.1:0-4674 GCA_051881215.1 Eubacterium sp.
CTCTTTCTTGTATTGCTTTTCTCATTTACCGTTAAAGAGAGCGCTGTTTATTCGGTTGCAATAATATTCTTCAGTCAGTTAAGTCAGCTTGTTACAATATTTATCAACAACAGATTTGAGCCGTACATACAATACTATCCGATTATTCTTGTTGCAATGCTTGTTGCCGTATTCGGCGGAATTATCGGGTCAAAATTAAATAAAAAGCTTTCAAATAAGGTTATAACCAAGGTTTTTTCCGTAACGCTTGCTTTTGTTGCGGTTGTAAACATATATAATGCGGTAACAGGCTTCACCGCTTAATTATATAAATAAATTCAGGAGAGAGGTTTTATGAAAAGGAAAAACATAATCTTCTACTTTTCCGACCAGCAGCGCTGGGACACGGTTAATGAAGAAGTGACACCTAATCTCTGGCAGCTGGCAAAGGAAGGAGTTCTTTTTGAAAACAACTTCACCTGTCAGCCTGTTTGCGGTCCTGCAAGAGCTTGCCTGCAAACCGGAGTGTATGCAACGCAATGCGGTTGCTATTGGAACGGTATTCCGCTTCCAAATGATATCACTCCTCTTGCACATTATTTTAATGAAGCAGGTTATGATACTGCTTATATCGGCAAATGGCATCTTGCTTCCGACAGACTTCCGGGAATAGGCTTACACTGTGAAAAAACACCGGTGCCAAAAGAAAAGCAGGGTGAATACAGGTACTGGCGTGCTGCCGATGTGCTTGAATTCACATCACACGGATACGACGGCTTTATTTTTGACGGTGAGGGAAACCGGCTTGATTTCAAAGGCTACAGAGCAGACTGCATAAACGATTATGCACTTGAGTACCTTGAAAACAGGGACAAGGACAAACCGTTTTTTATGTTTGTAAGTCAGCTTGAGCCGCACCATCAAAACGATCACCACACCTATGAGGGATATAAAGAAACTGTAGAAAACTACAAGGACTACCCTCTTCCTGATGATTTAACATTCCTCAGCGGTGATTATGAAAAAATGTATCCCGACTACATATCGGCTATCAACAGGCTTGACTACAATGTCGGCAGGCTTGTTCAAAAGCTAAAGGATCTCGGCATTTATGATGACACAATCATAATTTACACTTCGGACCACGGAAGCCATTTCAAGACAAGAAATCCCGAATACAAGAGATCCTGCCACGAAAGCGCAACCCACACGCCTTTGATAATTAAAGGCGGAGGCTTTGAGGGAGGCAAAAGAGAAAAAAGGCTTTCTTCTTTGATTGATATACCTCCTACTCTGCTTTCAATGGCCGGAATTGACATCCCGAAAAGCTATATGGGAGTCGACCTTACAAAGCAGATTGATAATCCTGATGAAAAGCGTGACTGCGTATTTATGCAGATAAGCGAAAGCCAATGCGGAAGAGCAATCAGAACGGACAGATTTAAATATTCCGTAAGAAGCGCAGGCATAACGGGATATGTTCATCACTCGGCAAAGGCATATTTTGAGGATTATCTTTATGATTTGGAAAAGGATCCTATTGAAAAGAACAATTTAATCAAGGATCCGCGCTACAGTCATGTAAGACAGGAATTAAAATATCTGCTTATTAAGCAGATGAAAGAAGCTCAGGAGGAAGCGCCTGTTATTCTTCCTGCAGTAATTAAAAGGAGAAAGTAATGAGCGAGCAGAAAAAATATTTAACTATGAAGGAGCGCATATGCTTTACAGTCGGTGCATTCGGCCGTTCCGGCATATACACTCTTATGACAATGTTTACACTTGTATTCTTCCAAAACGGAGCAGGTCTTACTCTTGAACAGGGTACAACCATTATCCTTATAGGAAGAGTTTTTGACGCACTTAACGACCCTCTTATGGGTATGATTGTTGACAGAACCAAATCAAGATGGGGCAAAATGCGTCCTTACCTTTTGTTTGCACCGGTTCCGATAGCGGTATGCACCATACTTCTTTTCAGTGCACCGTTTAAAGACGGCTCAACCGCAGCATTCATTTGGGCTTTGGTTACATACATTCTTTGGGGCGTAGCATTTACAGTTCAGGATGTTCCTTTCTGGGGACTTTCATCTGTTATCACACCTCTTGAAAGTGAAAGAACAAGCTTTATTTCAACAGCAAGACTCGGTTCAACCTTCGGCGGAATTCTTCCTGCTCTGCTCGTTCCGATTCTTTATCAGAGCAATTTAGGCTATACAAAGGGCTTCTTTGTAAGCGCTTTAATCTTTGCAATGCTCGGATGCGGTCTTTCAATTCTCATTTTCTTTGTATCCAAGGAAAGAGTACCGAAGATGGATCACACTCCTTCCTTCAAGGAAACCTTTGTTGTTCTCGGCAAGGATAAGCTTCTTATAATCGTTATCTTTGCTGCAGTTCTCGGCTCAACAATGGTAACAGCAAACCAGAGTGCCGACTACATCGGTAACTATCTCATTATCCAGAACTACACCAACTTCAGCCAGATATTTGACAGCGCAGGTAACGTTCTTCCTAATGTTGACGCCGCTGCTGCTTATGATTTCTGGATTCCTCGCGGAACTATTGTAACAACTCTTACGGTAGCAATAGGTGTAGGCATGGTTCCCGCAATGGCTCTCTTCCCTATTATGAGAAAGAAGCTCTCTCTTAAGCAGATTTACATTGGTTCGGCTTTATTCGGATTTATTGTTCACGGCTTATGCTATCTTGTATTTGCTCAAGATGTAACAAAGATTAACATTTACATTTTATGGGTATTCCTTTTCTTAATGGGATTACCGCTTGGTATTTACAATGTAATTACATACGCTTTAATTGCCGACTCTGTTGACTATCTTGAATGGAAAACAGGAGAAAGACACGAGGGTGTTTGCTTCTCCTTCCAGACCTTCTTATCAAAGGTTAATGCCGCAATCGCAACATTTGTTTTCGGTCAGATACTCGGCAAATCGGATTTCAAGGCAGTTGATAAGAGCCTTGTCGATGTTGCAGGCAGACAAATCTTCTTTGAACAGTCTCCCGAAACGCAGAAAATGCTTTTAGCGCTTGTTACTATCGTTCCTGCTGTAGGCTTCATTCTTACAATCATTCCTATGTTCTTTAATGATTACACAGGAAAGACCAAGGAAAAGGCTCAAAAAGAGCTTGAAGAAGCAAGAGCAAAGATTATTAATCAATAAAGTTTAAAACAAAATTACGGCGGATAGAATTCAAATTCTATCCGCCGTTTTTCATTTATTAAATGCTTTAAGGCAAGCACTCACGCATTGTCTGCCTCCTTGTCCTTTCTTCTTTCAATAAGTGAATTGAGTATTTTAGTATGTGTTTTATTGTCAATTTCATATTTAAACATAGGAATTGCCGAAAGAACCATACCCACCGCCGCAGGAATTGATATTGCAAAAAACATTGCCGAAGCAACTTGAGGATAAGCTGTTTTAAATTCTGCGCCGTTATATAAAGACTCGTTAATTTTCTGAACTCCCGTACCTGAAAAGCCAACGATTGTGAAAACTACGCCGCTGATAATAGAGGATATGCCCGAAGAAAGCTTTGTAATGAAGCTTTGGCCTGAAAAGAATATTCCGTCAGGGCGGTTATTGTTATGATATTCCTCATAATCAACCGTGTCGGCAATCATTACAGACTGAAGCACACTCAAGCCTCCCATGGGAATACCTGCGCCGAAAAAGACAATGAAGCCTATCACAAGACCCAATGTTTGGTCAAGGCTTGTAGGCATTGCCTTATACATAATATAAATACCTGTATAAGGAAGTGCACCTGCGATTGAAAGGAAATTGTAAAGCTTTTTCTTTTCAAATTTAAGCGAAAGCTTCGGTATAAGCGCCATCGCGGCAAACTGACCGATATAAAGCGCTCCGCCGAGAATAACCAGATACTTTATGTAATTATCATAATAATTTCCGTAATAATAAGAAAGAACGGTAAAGGCAATATTATTGAGCAAAAATATCGGGCTTTTCAGTATACCGCTGATTAAAATTCTGAAAAACGGCTTACAGCCTACCATTGTTTTAATATTTTCTTTAAATGACGGTGTTTTATCCGTTTTTTCAACCCGTTCCTTTGCATATGAAGCGCACTGGAAAAGAGCCGTTCCTATAATTGTTAATACTACTGCAACGATTATAAAGCCGTACTGCTGTGAATGCTTCTGACCGACAACCGATTCAAGCGCCTTTCCGACTGACTGCGAAACAGGAGTAATCGTTGCGATAACAGCGCCTGCTCCGATTGCGGCAACTATACGGGCAAGGGAAAGTATTGTTGAGCGGTCCTTATCGCTTTCGGTCATCAGCGACGGCATGGACCAAATCGGAATATCACCTGCTGTATAGCACATTCCCCACAAAACATAAGAAACAGCAGCCCATATAATAATGACAGTATTTTTCAAATTGGAATTATCTTCAGAATATATGCCGTTTATGAAGGACAAAATCGTTATGACGGCGCATATTGACGGAACCGCCATCAAATACGGTCTGCATTTTCCGTATTTTGACCTTGTTTTATCAACAATCGTTCCCATCATCGGATCATTTATTGCGTCCCACACCCTTGCAACGGCAAATATAATTGATATCGCCATTGCAGGAATGAAAATTACCGACTGAAAATAAAAATACAGACCGGTAGCAATAATATTATAAATCATATTCTGACCTATCA
>JBJEPL010000112.1:0-4666 GCA_051881215.1 Eubacterium sp.
AAAATCAGTTTGCTTAAACTGCTATGCACTTAAAAATATGTGAAACAGATGAAAGACAAGGCATAATTTGCAGGGCAGGCTTGACGCCTTCACTGCAAATTTAACGCAGTATTTCGCTGTTTTCACTAATTTTTAAGCAATTATTCTTTATGCAGGGTGACCCCTTTCGGAGACTTATAATATTATTTTTTAAGGGCAATTCCCTTTTCTTCAAGAGAGGCGATAATCAAATTGGCAATATCCATAACCTCTTCACGGGTAAGCGTTTTATCCGGATGAGAGAAGGTTAAGCGCGCTGTTATCGACTTGCCTGCTTCATCAGCATAGGTATCAACAACCTCAACCTTCTTAATAAGGCTTGATTTTGCATCTGAAATAGCTTTGGCAATAGGCGCAAATTTATCTGAAACAAATGAGAGGTCTACTTCTATTTCAGGGAATTTTGAAGGCTCCTCGTAAGCTATGCTTGCATTTTCAATTTCTGCAAAAGCCTTAACATCAAGCTCTGCATAAACAATCGAAGCCTTTTTATCAATCTTCTTTGCAATTACAGGGTGAATTATGCCGATTTCGCCGATAGGTCTTCCGTCACAGATAACGGTATTAAGATTTCTCGGATGCTGATATGAATGGCTTGCCTCAAGCGGAGCATACGAAAGGCTCTTATGCCTTATATCGTCTGTCATAACAGCGAGCATATCACGAAGCTCAAAATACAGCTTCTCAACAGATTTTGTTTTACTGAAAAGCGTTACTGCAAGCTTTTTATACTCATTGCAAAGATTATCTTCATTTACGCCGTCAACTACTCTGCCGATTTCAAAAATACCGAAATCGCCCGAATATGAAATGTTTGATTTAACCTGACAAAGCTGTGTCGGAATAATGGATTTACGGATTGTTTCAATATTGGGATTTGTTGCGTTTACAAGCTTAATATTATCCTCAACCTCTATTCCGAGCGCCTTATACTCATCATAATATGCCCAAACATATGAATGAAGCTCGTGAAGCGAGAAGCGTTTTACAAGGATATCCTTAATCCTGTCCTCAACTGTTTTTTCCTCATCAGCTCTTACAGGATAAAGAGGAGCCTCGGCGGTATGAACATCAAAATTATCATAGCCGTAAATTCTTGTAATCTCCTCAATTATATCAGCCTTGATTGTTACATCCTTTGTTGCTCTCCAGCTCGGAACGGTAACCTTGAAATCATCGCCGTTAAGCTCAACGCCGAAGCCGAGAGATGAAAGTGTTTTTACAATAGTATCGTTATCAATTTCAATACCTGTATAGCGGTCAACAAATTTTTTGTCAAAATCAAGCTCAACCTTATCATATTTAAACGCATATTCATCAGTAAGAGATGAAACGACCTTAACATCGCTGTCAACATCGGTAAGAAGCTTAACAAATCTTGCTATGGCAGGAACAGTCATTTCAGGGTCAAGGCATTTTTCGTAACGCATTGAAGCGTCTGTTCTGTGAGCAAGGCGGACAGTTGACTTACGGGTTGAAACGGCGTTGAAGGTTGCAGACTCAAGGGTAAGTGTTGTTGTATCTTCAACTATTTCCGAATCAAGTCCGCCCATTATGCCGGCTATTGCAACAGGGGTATCTCCGTTGCAAATCATCAGTGTATTTTCGTCAATATTTCTTTCTACGCCGTCAAGAGTTTGAAAGGTAAACGGCTTATCAAAACGCTTAATACGGATTTTTTCAACCTTACGCGAATCAAAAGCGTGCATCGGCTGACCCATTTCAAGCATAAGATAGTTTGTTAAATCAGCAAGGAAATTGATTGCTCGCATACCGCAGTAGAAAAGGCGGATACGCATATTTACGGGGCTTTTGCTTGTATTGATATTTTCAACCTGAAGGCAGGAATATCTTTGGCAGAGATTATCCTCTATCTTCATATCAACCTTTGGAAGATTATCATACTTTGATAAATCAACCGTTTCAAGCGGCTTTAATTCTCTGCCTGCGAGAGCGGCGAATTCACGCGCGATACCGTAATGACCCCAAAGGTCGGGACGGTTTGTGAGCGATTTATTGTCAACCTCAAAAATGATATCGTCAATCTGATAAATATTCTTAAGGTCTGTACCGTTTGCAACATCGTCGGTAATCTCCATAATTCCGGAATGGTCGTCGCTGATACCGATTTCCTTTTCAGAACAGCACATACCGTTTGAGGTATAGCCTGCAAGAGGGCGCGGAGCGATTTTTATATCTCCGATTTGAGCGCCTACTTTTGCAAAGGCGGTTTTCATACCTACTCTTACATTAGGAGCGCCGCAGACAACATCAACAAGCTCGTCGCCGCCTGCGTCAACCTTTAACAGGTGAAGCTTCTTTGAGTCGGGATGAGGCTCAACCGATTTAATTTCGGCTACAACAATACCGCTTAAATCACTGCCCTTGAAGAAAATTTCATTTTCAACCTCTGCGGTAGAAAGTGAAAATCTGTGGATAAGATCAACCTTATCAAGACCTGTAAAATCAACAAAGTCCGAAATCCAATTCATTGATAAAAACATAATTTTCTCCTCCCCTCTTACTCATCGTCGGTAAACTGTGACAGGCTCTTGAGACTGCCGCTGTTTAAATCACGAATATCTTTAATACCGTATTTCATCATAACAAGCCTTGTCAGACCGAGTCCGAAAGCAAAGCCGGTGTACTCTTCGGGGTCAATACCGCCTGCTTTAAGCACCTCTGGATGAATCATACCGCAAGGGCAAAGCTCAAGCCAACCGCTGTGCTTACATGACGGACAGCCGTCGCCGCCGCAGATAAGACAGCTTATATCAAGCTCAAAGCCCGGCTCTACGAACGGGAAAAATCCGGGACGAAGCCTTACCTTAATATCCTTTTGGAAAACCTCCGAAAGCATTGTTTTCATAAAGTAAATTAAGTTTGATATTGATATATTTTTATCAACCATAACGCCCTCCATCTGGAAGAAGGTGTTTTCATGGCAGGCGTCTGTTGCTTCATTTCTGAAGCATCTTCCTGGGAAAATAGCCTTAATCGGAACGCCGTCGTTAACAAGTGCGTCTTTGTATTTTTTATAAATAGCATTCTGCGCGGCAGAGGTCTGCGACTTTAAAAGCTGACCGTTTTCAAGATAATAGGTATCCTGCATATCTCTTGCCGGGTGATGCTTTGGAATGTTAAGCGATTCAAAGCACTCGTAATCGGTAACGACCTCGCTGTAATCCTCAACGGTAAAGCCCATTGACTTAAATATTCTTTCACATTCACGCTGTACCAAAGTAATAGGGTGATAAGAGCCTCTGTCAAGTGACGGCGGCATTGAAAGATCAAATTCAGGCATATTGTCAATCTCTCGCTGAATTTCCTTTTCCTTTAACTGCTTTGTCTTATCGGCAATCTTATCTGCAACAGCACCTTTAAGCTCGTTTACCTTTTGCCCGAAAGCCTTTTTCTCATCATTGGAAAGCTCCTTCATTCCTTTAAGCAAATCGGTTACGCTTCCCTTTTTGCCGAGATAGGCAACCCTGATTTGCTCAAGGTCAGACAAATTTTCAATCTTATCAAGCTCTGCTTCAAATTTAGCCTTAAGACCAATAATTTTTTCGTCCATAATATCCCTCCGTTAGTTATTATATAAAATAAAAAATCCGCCTCAAAAAATGAGGCGGATAAAATCCGTGGTACCACTCAAATTGCAGCAATATTAATATACTGCTGCCGCTCTGTTGCCTTAACGCGGCAAAACGCCCTGCTTTTCACAGGAGGCTCACGAGGCGAAATTCAATATCGGGTGTTTTACTGCGGTTTCAGCAAATCCGCAGTTCTCTGAAAAAAACAAAACCGACACCTACTTGAGCAATGCTCTCTCGGTCACAGCCTTTTTATATTACAACGATTATAAACCACAATTCCTGCATAAGTCAAGAGTTTTAATCGTATAAATTACATATATATCAAAAAAAGGTATTGTAATTCTGTTAATTTTTGTATATAATTATTTTGTAATGCTTTACAGGGAGGTGGCTTTACCGTGATTGATAAAACAATGACTTTCAGAATTGGTGATGAGCACGAAGATGTTATGAGAGAAACTCTTACAGAGGTTTTCGACGCGCTTCAGGAAAAGGGATATAACCCTATTAACCAAATCGTAGGATATATTCTTTCCGAGGATCCGACTTATATCACCACGCATAATAACGCAAGAAGCCTCATTAGGCGTATTGACCGCGATGAGCTTTTAGCTGCAATGGTAAAGTCTTATCTCGATTAACAACAAAATAAAGGAGGGTTATCTTTGGCAGATAAAAAGCAAGAAAAATTCCTTGAGTACAAAGGTAAGCCTTTGGTAAGATGCGGCAAAACAATTTATTACGGCAGTATGGACGACCCATATGTAATTTGCCTGAATGTTTTAAACAATACCGACATTAAGGATTTACAGGTATCGGGCAAGGTTGTAATTCAGCTTCTTGATACCGACCCCGATGTATCACCAAAGGAAAAAATAGTGAAGAAAAGCGAAAAGGAAGGCCTTTTCAATGCGCTTGATTTGGGCGCAGTATGGCTTGAAAGAGCGCTGAAAAAAGAATAAATCATAACCACCAGGAGATTGTAAAATAAAGTGTGTAAGTTAGAAAATAGCTTGCACACTTTTTGCATT
>JBJEPL010000113.1:0-4651 GCA_051881215.1 Eubacterium sp.
CAGGCGACCATATTTATAAAATGAATCACGAAAAGATGGTTGAATTCCACAAGAAGAATTCTGCGGCGTGCACAATTGCCGTTCTTGAAGTTCCTTGGGAGGAGGCTTCCCGCTTCGGTATTCTTGCAACAAACGAAAATGACGAAATCTACGAATTTGCCGAAAAGCCTGCCCAGCCAAAGAGCAACAAAGCTTCAATGGGCGTTTATGTGTTCAGCTGGGATAAGCTAAAGCAGTATCTTATTCAGGATGAAAACACCGAGGGCTCTTCAAACGACTTCGGTAAAAACATAATCCCTACAATGCTTGAAGCAGGCGAAAAGATGTTTGCTTTTCCTTTCAAGGGATATTGGAAGGATGTCGGCACTATTGATTCGCTTTGGGAGGCTAACCTTGACATTATTAATCCTAATGTTGATCTTGATTTAAGTGATACAAGCTGGAGAATTTACTCAAGAAATCCTATGGCTCCACCTCATTATATAGGAAAAAATGCCGTTGTTGAAAATTCGTCAATCAGCGAGGGCTGTGAAATTGAGGGCGACGTTGATTACAGTGTAATCTCTTCAAATGTAACAATTGAGGAGGGCGCAAGCGTAAAATACAGCGTTGTTATGCCGGGCGCAACAATCAAAAAAGGCGCAAAGGTTTATTACTCAATAGTTGCTGAAAACGCAGTTATTGACGAGGGCGCTCAAATAGGAGAAATCCCTGAAAAGCTTGAAAATCCGGAGAATTGGGGCATTGCCGTAATCGGTGCCGGAGCAACAATAACAAAGGATAAATATATTGAACCCGGGGTAATGATAAAATCGGGAGAGGAGGTATAAGCAATGAACGGCAAAAAAGTATTAGGCATAGTATTTGCAAATATTCACGAGGAAGCGCTCGATTCGCTCACTGCGATGAGAACAATGGGCTCCGTTCCGTTTTGCTCCCGTTTCCGTCTTATTGACTTCCCTCTTTCAAATATGGTTGGAAGCGGAATAACCAAAATCGGAGTTGTTACAAATTCAAACTTCCAGTCGCTTATGGACCATGTAGGAACAGGAAAGCCGTGGGATTTAAGCAGAAAGGCAGACGGGCTTTATCTTCTTCCTCCGTTTTCAATCGGAAGCGCGTCAATGTGGGGCAACAGGATTGACGCTATTTACGGAAATATAAATTTCCTTCGCCAGTCAAATCAGACATATGTTTTGATGTCCGACTGCAATCATGTATTATCCGTTGACTATGAAAAATTCTTTGACGCTCACGAGGAAAGCGGCGCCGATATCACAATTCTCGGCGTAAAAGGAAAAATGCCGTCAAATATCGGCTCTGTTCTGTGCTTTGACAAGGTTGACGAAAACGGAAGAATTACCGAAATGAGCCTTGATAAGGACACGGACGACGAAGTATTCTATTCATGCAATATAATGATAATGAAAAAGTATCTTCTTGAAACGCTTATCACAACAGCTCATTCAAAAAATGAAATTTCATATCAGCGCAATATCATAATGGCAAATGTAAAAAATCTTAAGATTCACGCCTATGACGCAACGGACAGCTTTGTCGGAACAATTGATTCAATTCAAAGCTACTATGATATTTCAATGTCTTTGCTTGAAAAGGAAAACAGAAAGAAGCTCTTCTCTTCAAATATTTTAACAAAAGAGCGTGATGATATGCCGACGCTTTACGGCCCTGATTCATCACTTAAAAATTCTCTTGTTGCCGACGGTTGTATTATTGAGGGTAAGGTTGAAAACTGCATTATCTTCAAGGGTGTAAAAATCGGCAGGAATACTGTTGTTAAAGACTCTATCCTTATGCAGGATACGGTAATCGGAGAGAATTCAAAGGTCAACTGCGTAATCGCAGATAAGAATGTTAACATCAAAAACGGTGTAGAGCTTTCGGGAGCCAACACATTCCCTATCTGCCTTACCAAAAACACAAGAGTTTAGGAGGCACAAGCTATGAAGGTTTTATATGTAGCGTCGGAAGCATTGCCTTTTATGGCATCAGGCGGTCTCGGCGATGTTGCCGGCTCACTTCCTATTGCATTGAGAAAAAGGCTTATCGGCTGCCGAGTTGTTATGCCTCTTTATGATGGGATAAAACAGGAATACAAGGATAAAATGAAATTCATAACCTCAATTTCTGTTCCCGTTTCGTGGAGAAGGCAGTACTGCGGTGTGTTTGAGGCAAAGGCAAACGGCGTAATTTACTATTTTCTTGATAATCAGTATTATTTTAAGCGTGACGGCATTTACGGCCACTATGATGACGCAGAGCGATTTGCATTTTTTGCAAGAGCTGTTCTTGAAATAATCCCTGTTATTGACTGGAAACCCGATATTATTCACTGTAATGACTGGCAGAGTGCTTTAACTCCGTTATATTACAGCTGCTATTATGCAAACAGAATGGGCTTTGAAAACATAAAAACGGTTTTCACAATTCATAATATTCAGTATCAGGGTAAATACGGCACCGAGCTTTTAAACGATGTTCTCGGCATTGCGCCTGAATTCAATAATCTTATTCTGTATGACGGACTTGTTAACTTTATGAAGGCCGGAATTGAATGTGCAAATAAGGTAACAACGGTATCTCCGACATACGCAAAGGAAATACTTGACCCTTGGTTCAGCCACGGGCTTGACCCTATTTTAAATCAGAGAAGCTGGAAGCTTTGCGGAATTCTTAACGGTATTGATACGGAAAATTATAATCCTGCTACCGATAAAAATATCTGGGCAAATTACAGCGCAGAGGATTTTTCAAACAAGGCAAAGAACAAGCAAGAGCTTCAAAAGCTCATGGGGCTTAATGTCAGCGCAGATACTCCTGTTATCGGAATTGTATCAAGGCTTGTAGGTCATAAAGGCTTTGACCTTATAAAAGAGGTTCTTGAAAAGAGCCTGTATGAGCGCAATGTTCAGTATGTTGTACTCGGAAGCGGAGAATGGCAATATGAAAACTTTTTCCGTTATCTTCATGACAAATATCCTGATAAGGTAGGCGTTACCATCGGCTTTGTTCCTGATTTGGCAAGAAAAATTTACGCAGGCGCTGATTTATTCCTTATGCCGAGTAAATCGGAGCCGTGCGGACTTTCTCAAATGGTATCGCTTCGCTACGGAACTGTTCCTATTGTTCGTGAAACAGGCGGACTTAAGGACTCTATCACCGATTCGGGCGACGGAGAGGGCAACGGATTTACCTTCAAGGCATATGACGCATATGATATGCTCGGCGCAATTTACCGTGCTGTTGAGGCATATAACAGCGACGGCTGGAATGTTCTTGTTCAAAGGGCACTCGATTGCGATATGAGTTGGGGCAAGAGCGCAAATGAATACATTAAAATGTATCGCGCACTGCTCAAATAATACTATATATAACTAAAGGCAGGATTGAAAATCAATCCTGCCTTAATTTTTTGCTTATTATTTTCCGTAATATGCTCTCAAATACATATCCTTGATTTCACTCATAAGAGGAAGTCTCGGGTTAGCACCGGTGCACTGGTCATCGAATGCCTGCTCAACCATATCGTCAAGAGTATCAAGGAAGTATTTTTCGTCAACACCGTAATCCTTGATGCACTTTTTAATTCCGCAATACTCCTTAAGCTCATCAATCTTCTTGATAAGGCCGTTAAGCTTTGCCTCATCATTTCTTCCCTTAACGCCGAGTGCGTCTGCAACCTGCGCATAACGGGCAAGAGTACAAGGATGATCATACTGGCTGAAGGTTCCCATTTTAGCGGGAGCTTCAGCGGCGTTGAATTCAAGAACATAGTCAATCATAAGTGCATTTGCAACACCGTGAGGGAGATGATGGAAAGCACCGAGCTTATGTGCCATTGAGTGACATACGCCGAGGAAAGCGTTTGCAAACGCCATACCTGCCATTGTAGCCGCATTAGCCATCTTCTCTCTTGCTATCGGGTCGTTAGGACCGTTGTCATATGCTCTTGGAAGATACTCAAAGATATTCTTCAAGGCTTCAATTGCAAGTCCGTCTGTATACTCTGTTGCCATCATTGAAGCATAAGCCTCAAGAGCGTGAGTAACGGCGTCAATACCCGAAGCTGAAGTGAGTCCTTTAGGAGCATTCATCATCATATCTGCATCAACAATAGCCATATTAGGCATAAGCTCATAATCTGCAAGAGGATATTTTGTTCCGCTTACCTCATCGGTAATAACTGCAAAAGGAGTAACCTCAGAGCCTGTACCTGCTGATGTAGGAACAGCGATGAAATATGCTTTCTCGCCCATTTTAGGGAAGGTGTAAACTCTCTTGCGGATATCCATAAATCTCATTGCAAGGTCAAAGAAGTTAACCTCAGGATGCTCATAAAGCACCCACATAATTTTAGCTGCGTCCATTGCTGAACCGCCGCCGACAGCAATAATGCAGTCAGGCTGGAATGCGTTCATCTGGGCAAAGCCCTCTTTTGCACAGGCAAGGGTAGGATCCGGAGCAACATTAAAGAATGTTGTATGAGTAATGCCCATTGAATCGAGCTTTTCGGTAATAGCCTTTGTATAGCCGTTATTGTAAAGGAATGAGTCGGTTACAATAAATACTTTTTTCTTATTCATAACTGTTCCCACTTCATCAAGAGCAACAGGGAGACAGCCTTTTTTAA
>JBJEPL010000114.1:0-4644 GCA_051881215.1 Eubacterium sp.
TTAAAAAATGCGGAGTTTTGGTAATACTTGCGCTTGTAGGAATGATTGCCGCAATAACTGCGCAGTATTTTGCGGCAAAGGCTGCTACGGGCTTTGGCAGAAAATTGAGGCATTCACTTTATAAAAAAATACAGTCGCTCTCTTTTAACGAGCTTGACAATCTCGGAACCTCATCTCTTATTACAAGAATGACAAATGATGTTAACCAAGTCCAAAACGGAGTGAATTTGGTTTTAAGACTGTTTTTGCGCTCGCCTTTTATTGTTGCAGGTGCAACGGTAATGGCTTTTACTATTGATGTTAAATGCGCGCTTATTTTTGTAATTGCTATTATACTTCTTTCCTTTGTTGTTTTCGGAATAATGGCATATACTATTCCGCGCCATAAAAATGTTCAGGCAAAGCTTGACAGCGTAACCTTGATAACAAGGGAAAATCTTGCAGGAGCAAGAGTAATCAGAGCGTTTACAGGCGAGGATAATGAGATTAAAGAGTTTAATAAGAGAAATAACTCTCTTTCTGCCTTACAAAAAGGTGTCGGCAGAATATCTGCGCTTTTAAATCCTCTAACCTATGTGATAATAAATGTTGCAATTGTTGTTTTGATTTATTCGGGAGGAGTTCGCGTAGATACGGGTATTTTAACTCAAGGTCAGGTTGTGGCTCTATATAATTATATGAGCCAAATTCTTGTTGAGCTGATTAAGCTTGCAACTTTGATTGTTACCGTAACAAAGGCGTTTGCCTCTGCCGACAGAATTAATGCTGTTTTTGAGCAGAAAAACACTCTTTCACATAACAGTAATTCCTTGAAAAGTGATTCGTATATTGAGTTTGACAATGTTTCTCTCTGTTATAAAAACGCTTCAGCCGATTCTCTGACGGATATTTCGTTTAAGGCAAATAAGGGCGATGTAATCGGCGTTATAGGCGGTACAGGCTCGGGAAAGTCAAGCCTTGTTTCTCTTATTGCTCATTTTTATGATTCAACAAAGGGAACGGTTTATGTTGACGGCAGAGATGTTAAATCATATGATGACGATGAATTGAGAGGAAAAATAGGATTTGTTGCGCAGAAAGCGGTTTTGTTTAAAGGTACTGTCCGTGATAATATGAAATGGGGCAAAAAGGACGCTTCGGATGAAGAAATAACAGAAGCGTTGAAAAAAGCGCAGGTTTATGATGTTATAGAAGATAAGGGCGGGCTTGATTTTAATATTGAGCAAAACGGCTCAAATCTTTCGGGCGGTCAAAAACAGCGCCTTTCGGTTGCAAGAGCGTTAGTGCGCAGGCCGGAAATACTTATTCTTGATGATTCCTCGTCTGCTCTTGATTTTGCCACAGAGTCAAGATTGAGAGAGGAAATCTATTCTCTTTCCTATAAACCTACGGTGTTTATTGTTTCTCAAAGGGCTTCTTCTGTAATGAGTGCCGACGAAATACTCGTTCTTGACGACGGTGTATGCGTCGGCAAGGGAACGCATAGCTATCTTCTTGATAACTGCGAAGTATATAATGAAATATATACCTCTCAGTTTGGAAAGGAGGGAGAATAATGGACAGTAAAAAAACTTTAAAAAAGGTTTTTTCTTATATCGGAAAATATAAGTATTATCTCATACTGTCTATGATTTTTGCGGCGGTCAGCGTTGCACTTGTGTTATATGTTCCGATTCTCATAGGTAACGCGATAGATTATATTATTGCTCCGGGCAAGGTCTATTTTGAAAATATAATCGAAATTTTAATAAAGGTTGCCGTTATCATTGGCATAACTGCTCTCATACAGTGGCTTATGAATATCTGCAATAATAAAATAACTTATAATGTTTCGCGTGATATGCGAAAAAAAGCCTTTGAGAAAATTGAAGCTTTGCCATGCTCTTATCTTGATTCTCATTCAAACGGCGATATAGTAAGCAGGGTTATAAGCGATGTAGACCAGCTTTCAGACGGTCTTCTTATGGGCTTTACGCAGTTTTTTTCAGGTATTGTAACGATTATCGGCACTCTTGCCTTTATGCTATCAATCAATTTATGGATAACATTAGTCGTAGTCATTGTTACCCCTCTCTCCTTTTTCATCGCACGCTTTATTGCAAAAAAGACATATAAAATGTTTTCTCTTCAGTCAAGGACAAGGGGAGAGCAAACGGCATTTATTGATGAAATGATATCAAATCAAAAGATTGCAGACGCTTATTCTATGGACGAGGAAAATTTAAATCGTTTTGATGATATCAATAACAGACTTGCCGATTATTCGCTCAAAGCAACATTCTTTTCATCAATAACGAATCCGGCAACAAGATTTGTTAACAGCATAGTATATGCGGCTGTTGCGCTTTTCGGTGCTCTTCTTGCAGTAAGGGGAAGCGGTGATATTACTGTCGGAGTTCTCTCCTGTTTTTTATCATATGCAAATCAATATACAAAGCCGTTTAACGAAATAAGCTCTGTTGTAACCGAGCTTCAAAATGCACTTGCATGTGCGTCAAGAATTCTTGCATTGATTGAAGAAGAAAGCGTTGAGCCTGATAAAGCGGATGCAACAGCCCTTGAAAAAGCGCAGGGGGATATAGAAATATCAAATCTTGACTTTTCATATACACCTGAAAAAGAACTGATAACAAATCTTAATTTAAAGGTCAGAAAGGGTATGACCGTTGCAATTGTGGGACCGACAGGATGCGGAAAAACCACTCTCATAAATCTTCTTATGCGATTTTATGACCCTGTAAGCGGCACAATATCTGTTGACGGCATTGATACAAAGGATATAACGCGAAAATCTTTGAGGCAGAACTTCGGTATGGTTTTGCAGGATACCTGGCTCAAGAGCGGCTCTATTATTGATAATATTAGGCTCGGAAAGCCCGACGCCCAATTAGAAGAGGTTATTGAAGCCGCCAAAAAGGCACATTCACACTCATTTATCAAGCGTCTGCCAAACGGGTATGACACGCTGATAGGTGAGGACGGCGGCTCTTTATCGCAGGGGCAGAAGCAGCTCTTATGTATCACAAGGCTGATGCTTTCACCTCCGCCTATGTTAATACTTGATGAAGCCACATCTTCAATTGATACAAGAACAGAGATAAAAATTCAAAAAGCCTTTAATACCTTAATGAAGGGCAGAACAACATTTATCGTTGCCCATAGGCTTTCAACAATAAAAAATGCCGACTTGATTCTTGTTATGAATAACGGTAATATAGTCGAGCAGGGAACTCATAAAGAGCTTGTTGAGAAAAAAGGTTTTTATTATAAGCTTTATAATTCACAATTTCCAAAAATAAATAAAACGATTATTTAAACAGAGGAGTATTATGGATATTACAATTGTCGGAGCGGGAAAGCTCGGTAAAAGGCTTGCAAAGCTGTTGTCTGAAGAGGAACACGATATAACCGTTATTGATATTAACGAGGATAAGGTTGAGAGAATAGTTGAAACCTATGATGTTCAGGGCGTTTTCGGCAGCGGTACTCATTGCGATGTTCTTGAGGAGGCTGACATAAAGTCGGCAGATTTACTTATTGCAACAACTCCTTATGACGATAAAAATATTTTGTCCTGCCTTATATCCGGTAAAATGGGAGCAAAAAATACTATAGCCAGAGTAAGAGATCCCGAATATTTAAGGCAGATGAATTTTATGCGTGATGAGCTGGGTATTTCCATGATGATTAATCCCGATTATGCTGCCGCTCTCGAGATTTTCAGGATACTTCAGTTTCCGTCTGCTATGAATATTGAAACTTTTTCAAACGGCAGAATTGATATGGCGGAAATTAAAATTGATTCGCAAAGCCCTTTGAATGATACAAAAATCAGTGATATCTCATCAAAATACCGCAGTAAAATGCTCATTTGCGCTGTTTGCAGAGATGATGAGGTCTTTATTCCCAACGGAGATTTTGTTATACGGCAAAACGACAGTATACATATAACAGGCTCGCATAAAGGATTGGGAAAAATCGTTCGGGAATTATCCGGCAAGAAAAGCGCAAATATAAAAAATGTTATGTTAATAGGCGGCTCGAGAATATCTTTTTATCTTGCAAATATCCTGTCATCCATCGGCAAAAATGTTATTGTAATTGAAAAGAACAAAGATAAATGTAAAAAAATGTGCGAGCACTGCCCACAGGCAGCAATACTCTGCGGTGATGCAAATGACCATGATTTTCTTGCTGAAATCGGTATTGAAAGAATGGATGCTGTTATCACTTTAACAGATACCGACGAAACCAATTTCCTTGTTTCAATGTACTCAAAGAGTCTTGGTGTTGTAAAAAATGTAACAAAGATAAATAATCCTAACCTTGCAAAAATGCTTGACAGATTAGGTCAGGATTCACATGTTAATATTTCGGAAATTACCTGTGATACAATTACTCAATATGTCCGTGCCAAAATGAGTATAAATTCGTCATATATGAAAACTCTTTATAAACTTGTTGACGGAAAGATTGAAGCTATTGAATTTATGGCAGATGATTATGTTACATTTATTGATAAGCCGTTGTCATCAATTAATCTCAAAAAGAATATTCTTATAGCTGCAATTAACCGCAGAAATAAAATTATTTTCCCCGGCGGCGATGATGTAATCAAAAAGGGCGATATGGTTGTCGTTGTTT
>JBJEPL010000115.1:0-4594 GCA_051881215.1 Eubacterium sp.
CGGCAATATCAAAGGGGCCTTTTATTTACTGCATTGAAGAGGCAGATAACGGTAAAGATCTTCAGATGCTTTCTATCTCTCAAAACAGCACTCTGAGATATGAAAACGGATACATTCTTGCTGACGGATTTCGTGAAGAGCCAGATAAAGAATTATATTCGGAATATAAAAAAAGTAAAAGAAAAAGCTGCACATTAAAGTTTATCCCCTATTACCTTTGGGGAAACAGGGGTGAAAATGAAATGTCAGTATATATAAGAATAACGGAGTAAAAATGGCAGATAAGTATAAAAACAAATTTGATAAGATGGCAAATGAGCCTGTTAAAAAGCTTGTTTTTTCGTTGGCGATACCGACTATTATAACAATGCTTGTAAGCGCAGTTTACAATATGGCTGACAGCTTTTTTGTCGGCAGGATTGATACAACCTCTGTTGCATCAATCGGAATAGTATTTTCAATTATGACGCTCCTTCAGGCAATAGGCTTTTTTCTCGGTAACGGAAGCGGTATACTTGTAAGCACATATCTCGGAAAAAAGGAAAAAGAAAAAGCGGCGCAATATGCTAATGTTGCTTTTTTTACGGCTGTATGCGCAGGTCTTATACTTGCGGCAACCGGTATATTTTTCTCAACCAAAATAGCTTATATGCTCGGTGCAACTCAATCGACGGTTGCTCCCGCTTCAAGCTATCTGAAATATATACTGTTAGGCTCACCGTTTATTCTTGGTTCCTTTGTTTTAAACAATCAGCTTCGATATCAGGGAAGCGCTATTTATTCAATGTTCGGAATATTAAGCGGAAGTCTTATAAACATTGCCCTTGACCCACTTTTTATATTTAAATTCAATTTGGGTGTTTCGGGTGCCGCGATAGCAACCGTAATAAGCCAGGCAATCGGATTTACTCTGCTTATTATAGGAACCTTCAGGGGTGAAAACATACGCATTTCAATAAAAAAGTTTAAGCTTTCGGCTGATATATATAAAGATATTTTTAAAAACGGACTCCCCTCTTTATCGCGTCAGGGAATACAGACTGTTGCCACAATATGCCTTAATTTTGCAAGCGCTCCCTACGGTGACGCTGTTGTGGCAGGTATGAGCGTATTCAACAGAGTGGCCTTTTTAGGCTTGGCAACGGTTATCGGCTTCGGTCAGGGATTTCAGCCTGTTTGCAGCTTTAATAACGGAGCAAAAAAATATGACCGTGTGCTTGAAGGCTACAGGTTTACAATAGTCGTAACCACCTGCTTTATAACTGCTTTATCAGTTATAGGATTTATATTTGCACCGCAGTTAATATCCTTGTTCAGAGATGATGCACAGGTTATAGAAATCGGAGCAAAGGCGCTGAGGTATCAATGCCTTGCTTATCCTTTGATAGGCTTTTGCACTGCATCAAATATGATGATGCAGTCCTTGAGAATATCGGGCAAGGCAACTATACTTGCACTGGCAAGGCAAGGAATTTTTTATGTTCCGCTGATGCTGATTTTGCCAAGGCTTTTAGGAGTAACAGGAATTACAATAACACAGCCTCTTGCAGATGTGTTTTCATTTATACTGACATTATTTTTAGCAATACCTCAATATAAAACTATAAAAAGCAAAATCGGCAATAAGAGTTAATATAAGGAAAGAGAAAAATATGATAGAGAAAGTTAAATCAAAGGAACAATTAAATGCCTGTCTTAATATTATTCACAACAGTTTTATAACTGTTGCTGATGAATTCAGGCTGAATAAAGAAAATTGCCCGAATCATACAGCATTTATGTCAATAGATAAGCTTATCGAGCAATATGAAAATGGCGCAGATATGTTTTTGTATAAACATAGTGATAAATATGTTGGTTATTTTTCGTTAGAAAATAATGACGAAAGCGTTGAATTAAACAATCTTTCTGTATTGCCAAAATACCGTCATTTGGGTATAGGCAAAGAAATGGTTAATTATGCAAAAGACTTTATAATTAAAAATGCAAAGGCAGAAAAAATAGCAATCGGCATTATTGAAGATAATGCGGTATTGAAGGATTGGTATAAACAGCTTGGATTTATACATACAGGAACAAGAAAATTTAAGCACTTGCCATTCACGGTTGGATTTATGGAGTTGGAATTATGATATCAATAAAATCAGCAACAAGAAAAGAAGCTCAAAGTATAGCTGAAATGGCTGTAAAAATGTGGAATGACAGCACTATTGACAGCTTAACAGAAGATTTCATTGAAGTAATTGAAAATGACAATAGTACAGTATTTATAATTTCAAATGACAAGCCATTTGGTTTTGCACAGGTAGGCTTGCGCTTTGATTATGTTGAAGGAACAAACAGCAGCCCTGTTGGATATTTAGAAGGAATTTTCATTGAAGAAAAATATCGTCATTGCGGCTATGCAAAGCAATTACTTACTGCTTGCGAGCAATGGGCAAAAGAAAAAGGCTGTTTAGAATTTGCAAGTGACTGTGAATTAACAAATGAAGCAAGCATACATTTTCATTTAAGCATAGGATTTTCAGAAGCAAACCGAATCATTTCTTTTAGAAAAGATTTATGAAAAATAATGGAGTAAATATGAAAAAGCAATTGGAAATATTTAATAAAGAAGTTACATCACTGAAAGCTCAATCCGATGTTAAGGGAATATTACTTACCGGTTCAGTTGCTTATGCAACTGCAACTGAAAATTCCGATTTGGATATAATAATATTATGCAACCGAAATGAGTTTATAAGCAAATATATTGACGGAATATTGGTAGAAGAACATTTTCACACCTTTGATAATATGAATAAATCCCTTGATAATAATCCGTCTGATGTATATAAATATTTGTATTCAAAAACTGCATTTGACGACGGCAGACTAACTGAAATAATCAATAAGGCACATCAGATTTTCAATAACTACAAAACTACGGAAAAAAATATGAATGAAATTAAATATTGGCTGTCTGCAACAAAAATAAAATTGAATTCAGCTATCATTGAAAATGATTTATTGAAAATATCCTATCTTCTATCAACAAATTCCTGGGAAGTCCTCAAAGGCGTGTGGCAGTAAACAACAAACCTATGCCACCGTCAAGCTTGGTTTATGCAAAACAAGATATGTTAGTACATATTCCTTATGAAAATTGGTTTAGTGATATATTTAACGGTGATACTGTTTCAAGAAAAAATGCAATGATAAAAACAATTGATTGGATTTGCAACGAACAAGATAGATGAGCTATACTGTAATTAATTAACAAACCTGAAGAGTACATTATTTTCAATAGTACTTTTCAGGTTTGTTTTTTGTAATTGCTTTTTCTCTTGTTTTTGCTGCTACTCAGCTTTTATTTTCTTTTCACTTGCGGCAATTAAAGAACCTGCAACTATTATAATTCCGCAAATAATACTTTTTAAATCAGGTACTGTATGCAAAATTAAAAGTGAAAATACAATTGACCATGCAGAATATGTGATGTTCAGCGGCATAGCTTTGGAAACACCTAATTTTCTCAGAGCCTTGTAATAGCAAAGATATGATGCAGTGCCAAACAGCGCCGCGAGAACTATCAATCCGGTTGCTTTTGTCGGAATTGCCGAAGCAGTAAAATTCCAACCGCCCAATATAGGTAAAATAATAATCCCGTAGAAAAGTGCCGATGTTAATTGACGAAGCTGTAATGCGTGTGAATTACTCACTTGAGGGTCTTTCATTCCATAAGCACATATTACACCCTCTGACGCCCAACCGACACAGCAAAGCAATGCACAGAAAAAGCCGATTAAAAAGTTCTCAGGTCGGCTGTCTCCTGGCTGATAGCCTAAAGCAACAACGCCTAATATTGATGCGCAAAGTCCTGCAATTTGTATTGGCTTCATTTTTTCTTTTAAGAATATAAAGGACAGAAAAGCACCTAAAGCAGGATACATAGCCGAAATTATCGCAGTATATGCAGGTCCGATATAGTGAATTGCCGCTACATAGCCTGACATACCGATAGGTCCGCCTAAAAGCGCTGCCAAAAGAATAAATTTCCCGCTTCGTGTTTTTAATGCACGGATAACATTTTTAAACTGCTTTGTAACCCCGGTATATAGAAGCATCCATATGGACGAAAAAAAATCGTGCAAAAATGTGCTCACAAACGGTGCTAAAAATATCGCTTGTGTATTTGTTACAAACGGCGACATAGCGAGTGCGACTCCTAAAATAACTGTATCAAGTGCCCATAATATGCCGGCAGATAAACCGATTACCATAAATTCTCCTTATTTTATATCCTAAACTTTTCTTGTGAAATAATGATAAATATTTTTTATGAAGTAAAATATACCCAATATCTCCCTATATTATATAACATTAATCATTATGATTCTATCGGCAAAAGCACCAAAAACCTTTGTTTTTTTAGATTTTATATTATTATGATTTCGCCCTCAAGGGCTAAAACTAAAATAATTTATCTATCAACAATACTTTTATATTAATATTAGAAAGAAATAATACTCAAAATTCAAATAAAACAGCAAGCCGAAAGAGTTGCTCTTTTATTATTGCGACTGAACAATAATTGCAAGTGTGGTCTTAAAAT
>JBJEPL010000116.1:0-16095 GCA_051881215.1 Eubacterium sp.
ATAGGTCAATGCCGACATCTTAAATACCACTAACCTTTCGGTTGGTGGTTTTTTTGTTGACTTTTTTACTTTGCTGTATTATAATAGAACAAAAGTTCGGAGTTTGCATTATGAAGAAAATACTTGTAATAGGCGGAAACGGGTCAGGAAAGACGACTTTTTCTAAAAAATTAGGTGAAAATTTGGATATTCCGGTCATTCATCTTGATAAAATTGCCAGAACGGATAATTGGCAGAGAGTAAATGAAGATGTTATAAACCGTATTTTAAGAGATGAGATTAAAAAGGATAAATGGATAATCGACGGAAACGATACCCATACTTTGTCTGACAGACTAAAGCATTGCGATACAGTGTTTTATTTTGATTTCAGTACATTTGCCTGCCTGCGCGGAGTTATTAAAAGGACAATTGAAAATTACGGAAAGCACCGTGATGATGTCGGCGGTGAAAATAACATTGAAAAATTTGACGCTGCTAAAATAGCCTTTTTTAAAGCAGTTATTGGATTTAACAGAAAAAACAGAAAACGATATTATGATATGTTGAGCAGTGCACCGAATATAAATGTTGTTGTATTTAAAAACAGAAAACAGGCAGATAACTATTTAGCAAGAACTCATTGCGATAAATAAAAAAATAGCTGATAAAATTTCAAAATAAATAAAAAAAGCTATTGACAGAATGGGTATTATCTGTTATTATATTTAAGCACTTGAGAGATATACATTCCTCTTTAGCTCAGTCGGTAGAGCACTCGGCTGTTAACCGAGTTGTCGTTGGTTCGAGTCCAACAAGGGGAGCCATTAAGGAGATACAGAAATGTGTCTCCTTTTTATTTTATTAATTATCAGTCGGTGGTTGTATGGAGAATATAAAGCTTAAAGGGGCAAAAAACATTCGTGATTTCGGTGGGATTGTCAATGTAGAGGGCAGGAGAATTAAGCCCTGCTGTTTTTTAAGAGGTAATGCGCTTAACGATTTGAGCGGTAAAGACGCAAAAAAGCTTGTTGACGAATACAGGCTCTCAACAGTTATTGACCTGCGCACCGATGTTGAGATAAAGGAAAAGCCGGACAGAGAAATATCGGGAGTTAACTATATTCATATCCCGATTATAAACGAGAGCACCATCGGAATTTCGCACGAAGAGGAAATTGACAAAAAAGAGGTGTTAAATAATCTGCCCGATTTATGCTCGCTTTACCGCGATATTGTAAGTGATGAATATTGTGTAGAACAGCTTAAAAAGGTTTTTGAGGTTATTACCGCAAATGACGGTAGCAGTTCAATTCTTTGGCATTGTACTGAGGGAAAAGACCGCTGCGGAACTACATCGGCGCTGTTTTTGTCACTTCTTGATGTTGACACCGAAGCGATATACAAGGATTATCTTATGACCAACAGTGCATCATCAAAAAATGCTAAAAAATATTATTATCTTGTGCTTTTAATGACAAAAAGCAGAGAGAAGGCAGAAGAAATAAAGAAAATTTTTTCGGCAGAGCGCGAATATCTTGATTCGGCATTCTCGGCAATAAACGATATGTATTCGGGAGTAGACTCCTTTTTGCAAAGCAAGCTTGGAATAACCCAAGAGGTTAAAGCTCAAATGAAGGAAAAATTTTTGGAATAGTAAATATAAAAAAGCGGAGAAATATTTCATTGAAACATTTTCACCGCTTTCCTATTATGAATAAAGCATTTTTACAAGCTCGTCGGTATCGGCGAGCTTTATTCTTTTTGATGCTATATATGTTTTGTAGTCCCTTCCGAGGTTAATCCTTTCTTTGGGATTAAATTTTCCGTAGCTTGTTGTTACGATTGTTGAATCATCGAGCACAACATTTCCGCAATATCCTGTGTCAGAGCCGGCGTAATATTCAGGCTTCTTTTGACCTGTTTCGTAAACATGTGCAAGCTTAATTCGGTATTGACCCTCGGTGCCGTTTTTCAAATCGTCATATGTACCAACCCAGGCAACCCAGCCCTCGCTTATCCAGCCGCCTGTTGTCGTTTTTTTAGCGTTTTCTTCAGCCTTGGCTCCTCTTTCAATTGAGCGGAAGGTGATAAACAGCCTGCCGTCCTTTGTCCATTCCGCCTTGTGACGCTCTCCGTTAAGAGCGGCAGGAGCCTCGACAGGCTCACTCCATGTAGCGCCCTCATCGGTTGAAAAAGAAATAAGGGAATTCATACGCTTACTGTTACTTCTTGAAATAAGACAAAGCTCGTCGCCTTTTCCTTGCTCACTGCGGATTACCTCAACCTCACACATATTTGATTCCTGTTCTATTTCTCTGTAAGCGCTGAAGTATTTTTCAGGTGTGCTCCATTTCGGATTTCCGTTTTCGTCGAAGGTCAAAATAGTTTTGTAATTATAAAAATCGCTGTCGTGGAAAAGTCCCATCCACTTATCAACAAATTTTCCGTTTTCTTTAAGCTGTGTAAGGCTTGACATTGCAACAATCGGTATAACAGGACAGCTACTGTTTATGTCATAAAAGGTTTCAAACTCCGTCCAGGTTTGACCTTCGTCACACGAAACAGAGCAGTTGAAGCCGCCGTCCGTCGGCTCATCTCCCCATTTTGGATTTGCCGAAATCATTATCAGCTTATCCTCTGTTTTTGAATCGGTAAACTCAAGGCGGTAAACAGTAGGCGTTTCGCGTGAATTTTCCCAGCTCTTCGGCGTGTTTGCAATGCTTTCGCTCCAGCTTTGTCCTGAATCGGTGCTGATTTTATTTTGAACAGCGCCCTTACCGTGACCCAGAGGATACATTGTAAGAATGTTGCCGTTTTTTAGAAGAACAGAGTCGGGATGAGCCATATAATTTTCCGAATCATCAACAGTTGTAAGCTCATAAAGGTAATCATATTTACTGTCTATATTATCAGGCTTAACGCTTAAATCAAGCTCGGGTATCGTGTAGTCGGAGCCTGTAAAATCAAGCGGCTCCGGCTTTTGTGAGCAACCCGCAAATAATGTGCAGGGAAGCGTTAATGCGATTAAAATACTGATGAATTTTTTCATATTCATTCCTCCTTTATTCAATTGTAGCATATTTAGAGGTTATTGAAAAGAGATAAATGAAGTTGAGCGTTTATTGACTCAAAATAATTCATATGCTATAATCCAACCATCAGTTAGCGATGAGATTTTTTAAGCGAGGGATTCAAATGATAAATCATCCTATCGACCCGATATTTGATGAGCGGTCGGAGATTTTGATTTTAGGCTCTTTTCCGTCGGTTAAATCAAGGCAGGAGGGCTTTTTCTATGGGCATCCGCAAAACAGATTTTGGCGGATTATGGCAGGAATATGTGCAGAAAAGCTTCCTCAAAGCATTGAAGAGAAAACCGTTATGATGAAAAAGCACGGATTTGCGCTTTGGGATGTTATAAAATCCTGCGAAATAGACGGCTCGTCGGACAGCAGTATCAGGAATGTTGAGCCTAATGATTTAAGCGTTATACTTAAAGCTGCAAATATAAAGCAGATTTTTGTTAACGGGAAAAAGGCAGAGGCTTTATATAAAAAATATCTTGAAAAGGATACAAAAATGAAAGCGGTTGCCTTGCCCTCAACAAGCCCGGCAAATGCTTCCTGGAGCGAGCAACGCCTTTTTGAATTCTGGCAGAAAAAGATTAATGAAGCACGAAACGGCTAAACAAAAACAGACAGGTTAAACCTGTCTGTTTTTTTATTGCGAATAATCCGAAATTACTTTTTAATTTTATTGAGCTTTTGGCTGATGAAAAGCTTTGCCTCTTTCGGAACACGGGAGCCTGCCATATCAAATACTTTTTCAATGGTAAAGTTCTTTGCCATATTCATCATACCCTTTGAAACATTCATATTCATTTCTTCTGAAACCTTTGCAATCATTTCATCAATGAATACTTTGCCTTCGGGATTTTTCATTATATCGCCGATTTTATCCTTGATGGTGAAATATCCTTCAGGATATTCAATTTCACCATCAACCTCTACTCCCTCAAACCAGTTTTTAGCGCCTGTGCCAACATTCTCATTAATAAATGTATAGCTTTCGTTAGGTGTATCCGTAAGATTAAGTGTAATTTCGTCCGTGCAGTCGCCTGAAACGGCTTTAACGGTATTTTCTCCCTTAACAAGAGTAACATTATCAAAAATGAAAATCTTGTCAGCGGACTTCGTTTCAAGCTCTTTTCCGTTAACATACAATGTAACGCTGTCGCAGTTTGAGTAAACCTTGATTTTTATATTTTCATTTGTTCTGTCAACATATCTTCTTGAACAGATATGAACAAATTTTTCATCGCTCCAATATGCTTTATAAATAAAGAAGCTGTCTTTTTTGGTTTTTCTGTCAAAGGTTACAAGGCCCTTGTTGTTTCTGCCCTTGCAGCCTCCCTCGTCACGCATATCCGACGCAAAGTCAAACATATTCCACACATGCGTGCTCCAAAGGAAAGGCCTTTTTTCAAAGGTTTTTAGCATTTCCTCGTGATAATATGCCTGATATTCCTCGGAATAATCCTGCATTTGAGGATTGTCATTATGATAATCAAGAATACCCTCGCAGCCGTATTCGGAGATACCGAGCGCTATATCCGGATTGAGCTTATGGAACTCGTCAATCCAAGGACCGTTATCGTCAACGCTTCCCATATACCAGCCAAAATAGTGGTTATATGAAAGAATATCGGTAATTCTGTTGATTGGGCTGTCCATTTCAACCATAGTGAGATTTGCCATTGTTGTATATCTTGTTTTATCAAGCTCGTGGCATAAGTCGTTAAGACACTTAAGATTGTCAATAAGAGAGTCTGATAAATCGCCGATAGTAATTTCGTTTGCAATACCCCAGCAGACGATTGAAGGGTGGTTGTAGTTTTGGATTACAAGCTCCTTCATCTGGCTGATAGTATTCTGCCTTGCAGACGGCGTATCCATAAATACGGAAATGAAAGGAATTTCCGCCCAAATTATCATACCTGCTTCATCGCATAAATCATAGAAATACTGATCGTGCTGATAATGAGCAAGGCGGATTGTGTTTGCGCCGATTTCCTTAATAAGCTCCATATCCTCCTTGTGGTCGGATTTTGAGATTGCCCAGCCCTTGTCAAGCCTGTCCTGATGCCTTGAAACACCGTGAAGAGGATAAGCCTTTCCGTTGAGGAAAAAGCCCTTTTCGGGGTCTACGCGAAAGCTTCTTATACCGTATCTTTGAGTGACAGTATCTATAATCTCTCCGTTTTTGATAAGATGAGCAGTCATTGTATATAAATAAGGGTCAATTCTGCCGTTCCACAAATGAGGATTATCAATATGGAAAACAGCCTTTTTGCCGCCCTCCTTTACCATATCTGCCGTTTCAAATCTTACGGTACAGCTGTCAGCATTGGTTGTATAAGCCTCGACCGAAATATCGGCAGAGCCGTCGTCGTTTAAAACAGGAGTAACGGCAATTCCGGGAGCGCCGAAATAATCAAGGTCAAAATGAGAGGATTTAACTATGATAAGATTAACCGCTCTGTAAAGGCCTCCGAAGAAGGTAAAGTCGGCTGTCTGCGGATAAATTTCTCTGCTCTCGCTGTTATCAACCATAACGGCAATTGTAGCCTTGTTCTTTTTAAGAAAAGGCGTAATATTTACACGGAAGGTACTGAAGCCGCCCTTGTGAACATAAGCTTTAATTCCGTTAACATAGACCTCGGCAAGCATTGAAGCACCCTCAAATTCGAGATATGCGCGCTGGGAATAGTCAATATCAGCTTCGATATCTCTTATATACCAGCATTTTCCGCGGTAAAAATCAGAGCCGCCGTCCTGACCGTCAAGATTGTTCCAGGTGTGCGGGAGCTTAACCGACTCCCAATCCTTTCCTGCTTTTTTCGGCGGTTTTTTAATTTTGTCCGCTTTCTTACAGAATTTCCAGTTGTTGTTGATGTTAATTATTTTTCTCAACAGTTTTACCTCCATCATTATCAAATTTATAAAGCATAAGCATTGATACAAAGCAGATTATGCTTCCTATTAAAGGAAGAGCACCTGTCATTGTATAAATTTTACCGACAACATCAGGCGTCTGTTCTGCACCGTTTGCAGCTACATAGCCGGTTAAATCAATTGCAAGAGCAACGACTGCCTGACCAATGCCCTGTGCAAGCTTTCTGAAAAGAGAGTAGGTTGCATAAATTGAGCCTTCCTCTCTTCTGCCTGTCCTTTTTTCCTGATAATCAATACAATCGGCAACCATTGCCCATGTGAGAACGGTATAAAGTCCTACCGCAAACATTGCAACAGCGACTATAATAAGCCAAATATAAGGATTTTCAATTTTTACAAAGGTTATTACTGCGGTGGCAATAATTGAAAGTATAAACGGGTATGTGCAAAGCTGTCTTTTTGAGAATTTTTTAATAAGAGGCTTCAACAAAACCATAGCCAAAAGCATAGGAACCATGGCTATAACCGTTCCGACCGATGTGAGCTTTGCATTTTTGAAATAGCACATAAAGATATACTGCATAGTGCTTGTGGCAGTCATAAGAAATGCAAGCATTGATATTGTGGAAATTGTTACGCCGAGCATCGGCTTGTTTTTCAAAAAAGCACCGAAGGTTTTTGCATAATTAAATTTTTGAGCCTTATTGATTTCCGGCTTAACTCTCTCTGTAACAAGCCTGCGAAGGAAGAAGAAGGCAATAAATCCAATGACACCCATAACAAGAACAACATAAATAAAAATATTGCCCTTAGGGTTGTTGTTATCGTCATAAACAATCAAAGGCAGAAATACCATTACAGGAGCCTGTGCAAGCATTGCGCCGATGCTTCTTGCATTAGAAAGCTCTGCTCTTTGGATAGGGTCTGTTGTGATTACAGACTGAAGTGAGCCGTAAGGAACATTAACACTTGTGTATGCAATGGACCAAATCATATACGAGCCAAGGCATAGCAGGCATTTTGCCCAAAGAGGAGCAGAAGGAATGTAAATAAACATAATTACACTGCATATAAGAAGCGGGAGGCTTGCCCATTTTATCCACGGCATAAATTTGCTGTTGCCTTTAGGATGGCTTGAGTCGCATATTCCGCCGATAATAGGGTCATTAATTGCGTCCCATATTTTTGCAATAATAATTAAGGCGCTGTAGATTTTTCCGGGAATGCCCAAACAGGTGACATAGAACAGCATCATATAGCTGTTGATGAAAACGAAGCTCATATTGCACCCGAAATCACCGAGCATATAGCCGAACTTATCTTTAAAGCCGAAAGGCTTTACTTCTTTGTTTTCCATATATATAAACCCCCTGCTTATTTTATAACATA
Source organism: Eubacterium sp. (assembly GCA_051881215.1). Classification (GTDB taxonomy): domain Bacteria; phylum Bacillota; class Clostridia; order Oscillospirales; family Acutalibacteraceae; genus Eubacterium_R. The sequence goes on from JBJEPL010000116.1 coordinate 7,326, forward strand.
TAAATAAAATCTTTTCAATAAAAAACATTGCTCTGTTTTATTATAGACAAAAAAGGCAAAATATATCTTGTAACACTTTTTAATTATTCAATCAAATTTAAGTATTCCCTTATAGTGCCCGAGAACTATAAAAACAAATAATTTTTTGAGGTGATTTTCTGTTTTACCAGTTTGATGATGAAATTATAACCGTAAAGCCCGACGCGCTCAACGATATGCTTATAACTGCGGGATATGTTAATTTTTCGGAGCTTGAAAAAATTTACAGGCAGTTTAATCTTTCAATTCAAAGCGTTGAGCAATGCAGGCAGAAAAACGGATTTTTCTCTTCCGATATAGAGGTTTATGACGATTACAGCTTCGTTAAGCTGAATCTTATCGACGCAAAAAATATGGGCTCAAGCGAGGATTGCCTCGGATTTTTTATAAAGAAAAATCTTCTGCTTGTTGTTGATATTGACGACAGGGATTGCTCAAACCGAAATATATTTATGAAGGCGCTGGCGCGCTCCTCGTGTGAAAGCATTACTATTGAAAAGCTTGTCTGCATATTCCTTGAAGGGCTTATTTTGAGGGATAATCACTCGCTTGAGCTTGCGGAAATTAAAATAAATTCGCTCGAGGAAATGGTTTTAAAAAGCAGGGCGGATAAGGATTTTAATTTAAAGCTTCTCAATATGAAAAAAGAGCTGCTTGCATTGAGAGGGTATTATGAACAGCTTATTGATATCGGCGAAGCCCTGCGTGAAAATGAAAACGACCTTTTTGATAAGGAGGAATTAAAAAGCTTTAAAATTTTTACAGATAAGGCTGTGAGGCTCAAAGAAAATGTTGATTTACTCAGAAGCAGTGTTGTCCATTTATGGGACGCTTATCAGGCGTATCTCGATATGAAATTGAGCCAAACAATGAAGATATTTACGCTTGTAACAACAATCTTTTTCCCTCTGACGCTTATAGTGGGCTGGTACGGAATGAATTTTAAGTATATGCCCGAGCTTAACTGGCGTTACGGCTATGTTTTTGTAATTTGCCTTTCTGCGGTTGTTGTGGGTGTTCTGTTTTTGTGGTTTAAAAAAAAGAAATGGATATAAAAAGAGCAGTTGAAAAATTCAACCGCTCTTGGGAAGGCTTATTAAATTGACTGATTATTTTAGCACCTTGAAATCAACCTTGCCGATTTTTGTTCTCGGAAGCTCGTCGATGTATACAACCTCTTTAGGTACTGACCACTTTGAAAGATTTTGCATACCGAATTCAATGATTTTTTTGGTGAGCGCTTCCTCATCGTCCTGCTCATATTTCTTATTTTTAACAACAAAAAGCTTGAGCTGTGTGCTGCCCTCATCGCCCGTACCGATTACACAGCAGTCATAAATTTCAGCCATTGCTCTGTATGCCTCCTCAATGAAGGAAGGATATACAAGATAACCGCTGATTTTGTATACTCTTTTAAGCCTCTGACGATAATATATATCGCCGGTATCCTGCTCAATGAAGCACATATCGCCTGTGTGAAGCCATGTTTTACCGTCGGGATGCTTAACGAGAACCTTATTGGTTTCTTCGGGGTCGTGATAATAGCCCTCCATAAGAGTAGGACCGTAGATGCAAAGCTCGCCGTCCTCGCCCTTAACCTCCTCGGTGGTGCCCGGCTTAACCGTCATTGCTTCAATATTGTAGCAAGGAATACCGATACAGCCCTGCGGAGCCTCTCTGCTCGGGTCTGTAAATGAGCAAACAGTTACGCATTCGGTAAGTCCATAGCCTGATACAAAGTGGCATTTTGCGCCGTTTTCCTTAAGAAGTCTATCCATTTTTTCGGTAAGCGAATAAGGAACAACATCTCCGCCCGAGCCGATAAGCTTCATATTTGACATATCTATGCCCTTAAGATAGCCTGCCTTATGTACCTTTTCAAAGAAATCCGGAACACCGAAAATATAATTAATTCCGTATTTTTTAATTGAGTCGGAGCACATTTTAGCGTCAAATTGAGGGAATAATGACTGAGGCATACCCGTGCAGATGGAAACATGCATGCAAAGCGCAAAGCCGAAGCCGTGGAAAACAGGAAGAGCCGTGAGCATAGCGTCTGTTTTAGGGTCAACCTGCATATGAAGCACATTTTCAACAACATCAAGAAGCTGATATGAAAGATTGTTGATAGCCTCGTTGCAAAGCATAACGCCTTTAGGATTACCTGTTGTTCCGCCGGTCATCATAATTGCCGCAACATCAAGAGGGTTTGAGCTTATCTCAACCTTACCTCCGTTATCAAGGAATTCCTTGCCCTCTTTAAGAAATTTTGACCATTCAATATTTTTATGAACATCTGTTGCCGGAGCGGTTTTGCCCTTGATTTTCTTTTTATAAAGTTGGTTTGCGATAAATCCGTAAGGGCTTTTAGGGAAATAACTCGCTGTTTTGCAGCGTACAAGAGTAAGATTTTTCATACCCTGAAATGACTTTTCGGATACATCAAAGCAAAAAGCAAATTTAGCTCCTACAAGCTTTACTGCGTATTCCGCTTCCGATTTAACAGAAAGAGGATGAAGCATTGAAGCAATTGCACCGATTTTATTTACTGCATAAATTGCAGTAATGCACTGCGGCATATTAGGAGCGCAGATGATAACACGGTCGCCCTTTCTTACTCCGTTTGCAATAAGAGCGGCTGCGCAAAGGTCAACCATTTCCTCTGCTTTCTTCCAGGTTATAGTATTGTTATAGTAATAAAAGCAGGGCGAGTCTGCGTGCTGCGCCGCAGAATCAGCAAACTTTTCATACATTGTTTTTTTGACATCATATCGTGTTTTATAATCAATCATAAATATCCCTCCGTATTAATCCAGTTGATTATATCAAATATGTTTTTAAAATTCTATAATATAAAAAATAGTTTAACTTTATTTAATAATTTGACTTTTTTAATATCTATGTTAGAATAGTTGAGTCGGAGGTGGCTCTATGGCATATAAAATAAAAAAAGACCCGATTAATATTATACCGAAAGGTCAGCTTGTTTTTTGGATTATCGTCAGAATATCAATGCTCATATGCGCAGGGTATTCATTTATCCACGGCGATTTGGTAATGGGCTTTGAAAGCGTTTTCTGTTTTATATTTACTCATCTTTGGGATATGTTTCAGGTTTTCGGAAACGGCAGCTTTATCGAAGAGGTTCCGCCGTTGAGCCAAACGATGCTTAATCTGATAATTTTTGTCGGTATAGTTATTGGCTCATATTTCGGAGTGTTTGATAATACCACTTGGTTTGATAATATTATGCATATTCTTTCGGGCGTGGTCTGCGCCGTGTTCGGCTATGATTTTGCCTGCATTATTCAGCGCAAAAAGGGTCAGTGCGCCGCCACTCTAGCCGCTCTCTTCTCTCTGATGTTTGCTCTTTCAATTGCAGTAGGCTGGGAGTTTTATGAATTTTTGATGGACACGCTTCACGGAACAAATCTCCAGCTTTCAAAAGAGGGAGCGGAGACGGTAATATTCGATTTGTCAAAATACAATAATGAATACGGCTATCTCGGGCTTGTTGATACAATGACCGATATGATGATGAATGCGATAGGCGGCATTATCGGAATGATATTTATGATAGTTTTAAGAAACAGAAAGAAAAAAGCAAAATAATTTCTTCTAACGGGCAGTTTAGCATTGCCCGTTAATTTTTTGTCTGTTTTTACCGGCAGATAAAAAACGGCTCTATATTTTTACATATTTTGCATATCCGGCAATATATAATGCTTTAGGGTGAACAGAGTGAAGCTTCGGGAAGTGCAAAATGGCAGTAAAGGAAAAAATAAAAAATACATATAAATTCAATTTAAAAAAAATAGCAGGCAAGGCCCTCTGGCTTCTGATTTCCTTCATCTTAAGCTTTTCGTCTGTGGTCGGCGGAAGCTGTCCCTTTGCCGTGTCGCTGATATGTGTTTCAAATAAAAGCAATTTTCTGTTTTCGGCAGTCGGAGCCGGATTGGGATATATAATTTTTTGTAACGGAAATGATGCAATCAGATATTTCAGCGCTGTGATTATTGCGGCTCTCGGCGCTTTTGCGGTTAATATCTTTAATCTGAAAAAAGAGCCGTATGTTCCTATGGCGGTTGCATTTTTGTCTGTTTTTGCAACGGGCTTTGTAATGGATTTCAAAACGGGGGCGTCGGCAGCAGGCTATGCGCTCTCCTTCGGAGAAGCCGTGCTTGCCCTGGGAGGAGCGTTCTTCTTTTTTAAGGCTGTAAACTGCAATATTAAACGGCTGAAATATAAGGCGCTGCCCATAGCGGATTTAACCTGCGTTATCGTTTCTGCGGCGATAGCTTTGTCGGGCTTGTCGTTTATTGAAATTAAGGGCATTTCTCCTGCAAGGATAATAGCTGTGCTTATCATTTTGTCATCGGTGCGCTTCGGCTCGCAGAGGTGGGGACTTATTATATCACTCTGCCTTGGATTTGCGCTCGGAATAAGCAGGGAAAACAGCCTGTTTTTGCTCGGAGCATATGCCTTTTCTGCGCTTGCTTCAAGCCTGTTCGTTAATATGTCATCACTCGGAGTGGGCATAAGCTTTTCTCTTTCCATGGCATTTTTTGCCGTAGCGGCAGATATGGGAGCGTTTTCTCTGTGTTGTGTAGCAGAAAGCGTGACAGCGGCTGTTGTGCTGTCACTCCTGCCTTCAAAGCTGACGGGCAAAATCACCGAGCTGTGGGAAAGCGGAGCCGATATCGCTCCCGACGGAAGCTTGCGCCAGAGCCTTGTGGTGAGGTTGAGATTTGCGTCATCTGCTTTGGCGCAGGTTAGCGAAAGCGTCAGAGATGTCCGCGAAAAAATCAGCGAGCTTGGCAGGATTGAGCCTATGGAAAGCGAAATAAGAATGGTTGCCGCCGATCAGTTTTTCTCGATTTCCGATATGCTTGAGGATTTGGCATTTGAATTTGACGATGCGGAAAATTTTGATTTTAAGTCGGCAGGAAAAATTAGAAGAATGCTCGGCGAGTATGATATATATCCCGAAAACATTTCGGTTATTGTGGACAAGTATGACAGGGTGAGAATAGAAATACTTGCCCCGCGCTCAACAAAAGGGCTTGACAGTCCGAGGCTCAAGAGCGAAATCTCAAGGATTTGCGGCAGAGAATTTGAGAAGGGAAGAGTTAATGTTTCCGGCGCGGATTCGATGCTTACGATGATAGAAAAGCCCAATTATAAAATGAGCGTCGGCTTTGCGCAGTATTGCGCCGAGGGACAGCTTTGCGGCGACACTGTTAAAACCATAAATGATTCGAGAGGTCATATGATTTTGATAATCAGCGACGGCATGGGCAAGGGCAGCAGGGCGGCGCTTGACGGAGCAATGGGAGCAGGTCTGCTTTCAAAGCTGCTTTCGGCAGGCTTCGGCTTTGATTCTTCTTTAAAGGTCGTCAACAGCGCTTTGCTTGTAAAAAGCAGTGAAGAAAGCCTTGCAACGCTTGATTGCGCAAGCATAGACTTGTTTACGGGAAAATGCGAATTTTATAAGGCAGGAGCACCAAGGTCATATATAATCAAAGGCGACTCAATAACAAAATGCGAGCTTTCGTCAATGCCTGCCGGGATTTTAAGAGGCATAGAATTTGCAAAGCGGACAACCATGCTCAATGTAGGCGATGAAATAATTATGATGTCTGACGGGATAACGGATATAGGTGATGAATGGTTAGAGGGATTTTTAAAATTTAATGAGAGCGAAAGCCCTAATGATAAAGCAAAGGCTATACTCGATTTTGCTGTAAAAAACAGCGATGAAAGGCATAGGGACGATATGTCTGTAATTGTTGCGAGGCTGATAAAATGATGAAAAAAGCTGTTTTAAAAAGAAAAAGGGAACAGCCTCAAATAAAGGCGGTTCCCCAAAAAGACGGATTTGAAGATTTTATGAAAAAGGAAATCTTCACTCAAACCGCTGTTGTTAAACGGTTTCTTGATAATTATATCGAAGCAGGAAAAATAAGCTTTAATTTTTATAAAATCAATGTTGAAAAAATAAAAAGAGCTTATATCGTTTGCGATATGGTAAATTACGGCTGTGCTGTTTTAGGCGCATATAATTTTGAAGTCATTGCGGATTTAATGTGTATCCCCGTTTTGATGTCGGAATTCAACTGCGCAAATCCGATTCTTGATAAGTATACGCTTGTTATAGTTTTGGGCGAATGTGACAAAATATCAAGGTCGGCTACTGTTAACAGAATTCTAAAATGCGGTGCAAGGCTTATTTATATCGGAAATAAAAGCAGCAGTGATAAGCTCAAAAACTGTATTGAGATTAATGAGAGGCAAATGGGACTTGCCCCCACGGCAGGCAATACCGTAAATAATCTTGCCCTGTCGCTTATTTGCCTTTATTTCGGCAAAAAGGCGCAGGTGATTACTGATTTGTATTTTGATATTGCAACTAAAATGGTTTTTGAGCTGAATGAAAAAATCAAGGAGGTTCTTGAAAAGGATTATATTTTAAACGCTCTTTCAAAGGAAATAATAACCTTTGACAAAATAATTTTCACAGGGAAAAATATAGATTTTTCCTGCGCTTTATACGGCGAGGCTTTAGCCGAAGGATTGTGCGGTATGACTGCAAAGGCAATTCCAACGGGTGAGCTTAATTTTTCAGACGCAAAAAGGTCAAAGCTTATTGCGTTTATTTCAAACAGAGAGCTTATGTCCGTTGCGCTCAGAGAGCTTCAGCCATACCGCGAAAATACGATCCTCGTCATACCCGAAAGTATAAAAAATGAGATAAACGGATTTAACAGGTTTATCACCTATAAAGGCTCAATACCGCTGTATAATCCGATTATGGGCAATATTATCATACAGCTTTTGCTCTATAACGCGGCAAAAAATAAGTCCTTGCCAACAGACCGCAGTTAAATAATTAGTATGAATTTACAAAAGTGAAACAGCCTCCCATTAAGGGAGGCTGTCGGTTTATTCGTTTCCATTTTTAGCTTCGGGAGTGTCACGGTAATATTGAGTGAAAGGCTTAAAGCGTTCCTGCTCCTCCCAAATCTCCTTTGCCTTCGGCGCCCAGTTTTTTGCGTAAATATCGCATTTTGAGCAAAGCTCATCTGCTGATTCGGGCTTTATAAGGTTAGTCGATTTTGCGCCTGATTTTTTAACGATATTTCTTAAAGCCTGCGGATTTTCAAGCATCGGGCATGGGCGAAGCATATTATTGTTAAACGGCTGGCCCTTATAATATTCATGGAAAAGAGGGGATTTTAAGCATTCAAGTATGCTCTTTTCTCTTATATTGGAATCCGAATAGTGAATGAATACGCAGGGCTCAACATCACCCTCGGAGTTAACATGAAAATAATTTCTTCCGCCTGCAATACAGCCGCCTACATATTCACCATCGTTTTGAAAATCAACGGTAAAAAGAGGCTTGCCTGTTTTGGAATTCCTTTTTGCTCTGATTGCCCTGTAAACATATTCACGCTGTTCGGGAGATAAAAGCAAATCCGTATCAGCGTCGCCGCCGACGGGCATATAGTGGAAAAACCATGCGTATCTTGCGCCGTTTTCTATCATTAAATCATAGAATTCGTCAGATGTAACAGCGTCATAGTTTTGGCTTGTATAGCAAACCGAGGTGCCGAAAAGGCACTTGTGCTTTTTAAGAAGCTGCATTGCTTCAAGGGTCTTTTTATACACGCCCTCGCCGCGTCTGCTGTCATTTGACTTTTCTGTTCCCTCGATTGAAAGCGCAAGCGCAAAATTACCGCATTTTTTCATATCCTCGCAGAATTTATCGTCAACAAGCGTTGCGTTGGTAAAGGCAAGAAAAAGGCAATCGCTGTTTTCTCTTGCAAGGGTAATTATATCGTTTTTTCTGATGAGAGGCTCTCCGCCCGTGAACATAAAGAAGTGAGTTCCGAGCGCTTTGCTCTCGCCTACGATTTTGCGCATTTCATCAAGCGAAAGGTTGGATTTATGACCGTATTCTGCGGCCCAGCAGCCCTTGCATTTTAAATTGCAGGCAGAGGTCGGGTCCAACAGAACAACCCATGGGATATTGCATTTTTCAATATCCCTTTTTTTGCGCAGAGTGGATGTGCCGATAAGGCCTAAATCAATACCGAAGGTTAAAGCAGCGCTCTGCAAAAGGTCATGATCAACCTCATCAATTCCCCTGAAAAGGTATTGATGCCAAATGTTGCTTTCGTCAGATATTATTTCTATAGGCTTTGTGAATGTTGCCTCGGGATACATATTGCCGGCGAATACCTTTGCAAGCTTAACAAGCTTGAGCATATTCTTTTTAGGGTCTTTATAGAGATATCTAAAGAGCCTGTTTCCCACAATATGAAGCGCTTTGCTTTTAAATTGAGCCATTTTTCCTCTCCTTACATGGATTCCGGAGTAGTTATTTTAAGCATAGTAAGTATGTTTTTGATTGTATCTCTGACAGCGGTGCAAAGATAAAGCCTTGCCTGCATAAGTCCCTCGTCCTCAACCATTACTCTTTGAGCATTATAGAACTTGTGGAAAAGAGTTGCAAGCTCTATAACATAATGTGTGATTTTAGCAGGGTCGTATGCTTTTGCGGCAGATATTATCTCGCCTGTCAGTGATGAAAGATGACGGATTAAATCCTTTTCCTCCTCTGATGAGAGCATAGCAAGCTCCTCGTCTGACGGAGTTCTTAAGGTTACGCCCTCGCTTTGAGCCTTCTTAATTATTGAGCAGATTCTTGCGTGGGCATACTGAACAG
>JBJEPL010000117.1:0-4485 GCA_051881215.1 Eubacterium sp.
AAAATATTGTTTACCGAAAGTAAAAAAGTGTTGATTTAAATAAAATGATATGATACTATAATAGTGTTGTTAATTAAACAGGGATTTATTATCCTTAAGAAATGAGGGAATATTTTGGCAGAAGAAATTATTACCGATGAATTAACCCAAGCCGAATTAGAGGAGCTTGATAAGCTTGCCTATACTCATAAGCGTTATCTTTCGCCAAAGGAAATCGCTGCTTATGTTCTCGTTAATTTCGGTCAAAAGAATTTAAGCCAGTTTATAAGTGCGTTTAAGGAATTCTTTATGATTCAGTTCCTTAAATTAAACACAACGGCATATGCAAGCATCAATTTATTTGCGTCAATCTATGACGCGCTTGATGATACGGTTTCGGGTCTTATAATTGACCGTACCCGTACCCGTTGGGGCCGTATCAGACCTTTCTTCATTTTACCGCTTCCGTTATGGGTTGTCGGCGGTATTATGATGTTTACTGCACCCGATATAAATGCAACGCAAAAGACCATTTGGGCTTTGGTTGCTACAATTATTTACGGTCTCGGTATGAGCTACTTCGGCGCATGGGGCCTTATGATTTACAATATCACCCCTAATACCGACGAAAGAAATAATCTTATTACAATAACAAAGTTCTTTGAGCTTTTCGGTACATGGCTTCCGTCATTGGTTCCTGTTCTTGTTACATTGCTTCCGAAGGTAAGTACAAAAATCACAATGGAAGGTATCTATACCGGATTTGCTTACTTTATGATTATCCTCGCTACTGTCTTTTCGATTTTCGGCTTCTTTAATATGCGTGAGCGTGTTCCGCTTATGAGCCGTGAGGAAATGAAAGAAACCTCTATTCTTGAATCCGTTAAGAATATTTTTACTAACAGACCTCTTTTTGCGATTATTTTCTCTGATTTCTTTAACTCGTTTAAAGCTGTCGGCGGTTCGTCAGAGCAGTATTTCTGGCTTAACAATACAGGCTCACTTATGAACCAGACTATATGCGGACTTTTCACAGGTATCCCAAACTATGTTATGATTCCTCTTGCTTCAAAGATGGTTAAAAAATTCGGAGCAAGATTAACGGCAATAGGCGCAGGTGTATTTGGCTTTGCCGCTTATATGACATTGTTCTTTGTAGGTTATCACCCGTTCGGTCAAACCTTCCACGATAATTACATATTCAATCTTATTTGGGTAATATTTGCACTTACGGTATGCGGATTACCTAACAAAATCATTCAGGTTTGCAACCCTATTCTTTCAGCCGAAGCGCTTGACTATATGGAATGGAAACACGGCTTAAGAAACGAAGCTCTTGTTACAACAGTACAAGGATACTTCAACAAGCTTGCTACATCAATTACAGGCTGGCTTTCGGGTATGGTTCTCACATGGATTAACTATATTCCTCTTACCGACTCTCTCGGTAACGCAATACCTCAAACAGATCCGAAGATACTTGACGGTATTTGGGCTGTATTCTGTATTCTTCCTGCTTTGGCAAGAGGTCTTTACGGTGTATCATTCATTCTTTATAACATTCACGGTGATCTTCAACAGCAAATGATTGTTGAGCTTGCAGACAAGCGTGCAAACAGACTTGCAGAGCAGAATGAAAAAGATAACGCAGTACATAATGAAGATTAATTATTAAATATTTCTAAAAAGAGTCTGCAAAAGCAGGCTCTTTTTTATATCTGATTGACTTTAATAAAAAATGTGGTAAAATATAGATATAAAACTTAATTTGGAGTGATTTCAGTGGACAATCTGATTATCCTTGCACCGATTTCAGGTGCAATCGCGCTGATTTTTGCTGTTATAACAGCAATATTAATCAGTAAAAAAGATGTTGGTACTGCAAAAATGAAGGAAATTTCCGATGCAATATCAACGGGCGCAAAAGCATTTTTGTTTTCAGAATACAAGGTTCTTGTAATTTTTGTTGCCGTGTTGTTTTTACTTATCGGTTTTCTTCTTCCAAACGGCTGGATTACAGCATGCTGTTTTCTTGCAGGTGCGCTGTTTTCTACTCTTGCCGGCTTTTTCGGTATGACTGTTGCTACCAAGGCTAATGTCAGAACCGCAAATGCCGCTAAAGAAAAAGGTATGTCACATGCGCTCAAAATCGCTTTTAACGGCGGTGCTGTTATGGGATTATCCGTTGTCGGTTTGGGTGTTCTCGGTGTTAGCATAATTTTTATGCTCTTAATTAAAGACAATCCCGATAAAGTAAATATTTTAACAGGCTTTTCGCTTGGTGCTTCTTCTATTGCTCTTTTTGCCCGTGTTGGCGGAGGTATTTATACCAAAGCTGCCGATGTCGGCGCTGACCTTGTAGGCAAGGTTGAAGCAGGCATACCTGAAGATGACCCGAGAAATCCGGCAACAATAGCTGATAATGTCGGCGACAATGTAGGCGATGTTGCAGGTATGGGCGCAGATTTGTTTGAATCGTATGTAGGTTCAATCATTTCGGCAATTACACTTGCTATGTTGGCCGCAACTGTTAATATGAATCAGGTATATTTTCCTTTAATCATCTGCGCAGTCGGTATTTTAGGCTCTGCTATTGCTACATTTTTTGTGGGTAATTATAAAGGCAACGACCCTCAAAAGGCACTGAATATCGGCGAATATGCCGCTAATGCGTTTGTAATTATCGCATCGGCAATTTTGTCTTATACAATGTTTGACCATAAATTTAATGCTTTTCTTTGCGTTCTTGCAGGACTGATAGTCGGAATGGCTGTCGGTAAGCTTACCGAAATGTATACATCAGACAAGTATAAGCCTGTTAAAGAAATTGCCGAGGCATCAAAAACAGGCGCCGCAACAAATATCATCACCGGAATGAGTGTAGGTTTAAAATCTACCGCTATTCCTATTTTATTCATTGCAATCGGTATTCTTGTTTCATATAAATTTTTCGGTCTTTACGGTATTGCTATTGCCGCTGTAGGAATGCTCTCCACAACAGGTATGACTGTTGCTGTTGACGCTTACGGTCCTATTGCCGATAATGCAGGCGGTATTGCCGAAATGAGCGAGCTTGACAGCAGTGTAAGAGAAATTACCGATAAGCTTGATTCTGTCGGCAACACTACTGCCGCTATCGGAAAAGGCTTTGCAATCGGCTCTGCGGCTTTAACCGCTCTTGCTTTATTCGCTTCATATGCCGAAACAACAGGTATTTCAAACGGCTCAATGAGTATTCTTGATCCTAAAGTTGTTGTTGGATTGTTTATCGGTGCAATGCTTCCTTATCTCTTCTCTGCTTTCACAATGAGCAGTGTAGGCAAGGCAGCTAACAAAATGATTGACGAGGTTAGAGCACAGTTTAGAGAAAAGCCGGGTATTCTTAAAGGAACAGAAAAACCCGATTACTCAAAATGTGTTTCCATTTCAACCAATGCGGCGCTTCATGAGATGATTCTTCCGGGATTAATGGCTGTTGTTATTCCTCTTATAGTCGGCTTCCTTTTAGGTGTAGAAAGCCTTGGAGGACTGCTTGCCGGCTCACTTGTAAGCGGTGTTATGATGGCAATATTCATGGCTAATTCCGGCGGTGCGTGGGACAATGCTAAAAAATATATTGAGGGTCTTAAAGACGGCGGAAAGAATTCACCTGCTCACAAGTCGGCGGTTGTCGGTGATACAGTCGGTGATCCGTTTAAGGATACTTCGGGACCGTCAATTAATATTCTGATTAAGCTTATGACAATTGTTTCACTTGTTTTTGCAACAGCATTTATGATGGTAAACGGCGGAAACGGAATAATTAATTTATAAATCAAATACTTAATATTATAAAAAAGCAACGATTCAAATGAATCGTTGCTTTTAGTTTTAGTATAGTAATCATGCTTTTTTCCAAGTGTTCGGCGAAAGCAGAAGAAGTATCGGGAAAAGCTCAAGCCTACCGGCAAGCATATCAAATATTAAAACCAACTTAGAAAAAATACTGAAATCAACATAATTACCCGTAGGACCTACTACTTCAAGTCCGGGACCGATGTTGTTAAAGCAGGAAACAACTGCGGTAAAGGTTGTAACAATATCGAAGCTGTCAAGTGAAACAAGAACTGTTGAAACAATAAGTGTGATTATATAAATCGTTAAATATGAATTAACGCCTTTCATTATATGGCCGTCGACAACCCTGTTATTCATTCTGACATTAACGACCTCATGAGGGTGAAGCATCTGTTTAAAATCTCTGCTTACCTGCTTAACATATAAAACTACTCTTGTAACCTTAATTCCTCCGCCTGTAGAACCGGCAGAACAGCCAATCAGCATAAGGATAACTAATAGTGTTTTTGAGAAGGTAGGCCAAATATTGAAATCTGCCGTACAGAAACCGGTTGTACTCATTACTGTATTAACAGCAAAGAAGGAATCTCTTATAGCGTCATTTATATTGCCATAAAGCTTCATTATATCAAGTGTAATTAAAAGCACAGCCGATAAATTAATTATTAG
>JBJEPL010000118.1:0-15535 GCA_051881215.1 Eubacterium sp.
CGCAAGCTCGTTATCTATTCCCCTTGACACAAGAAGAAATGCCACCAAAGGGTCAATATTCAGTTTTTCACTTAAAACCGATGCCTTTTCCTTATCGCCATCGGCAACTTTCCATTTTTTATAAGACATTATGTGTTTTTATCCACCACATGAAATTTTTTAAGATTGCCCGCTTTTGCCGCTCTTTTTTCAAGCTCTGCTTCAATATCCTCGGGGGTTATTCCCTGATTAGCCATCATAACGAGCGTATGATAAATGAGGTCTGTTATCTCGTAAACGGTTTCGTCTTTATCGTTATTTTTTGCGGCGATAACCATTTCGGTGCACTCCTCGCCGACCTTTTTGAGAATTTTATCAATTCCCTTTTCAAAAAGGTAGCAGGTGTATGAGCCCTCCTGATTTTCCGCCTTTCTGTCAAGAATAATCTGATATTCCCTTTTAATTAAATCCATTAAAATTCTCCTTTAATTTCATTGAAAAAGCATGAATGATTGCCCGTATGGCAGGCGGCGCCTGTCTGTATTACTTTAATAAGAAGAGTGTCGTCGTCGCAGTCGCCGTAAATTGAAACAATTTTCTGAAGATGGCCCGAGGTAGCACCTTTATTCCAAAGCTCCTGCCTTGAGCGCGAATAAAACCATGTATACCCTGTTTCGAGAGTTTTTTTCATTGACTCGCGGTTCATATAAGCAAGCATCAGAACCTCTCCCGTCGACTCCTCCTGAACTATTGCAGGAATTAAATCTCCCTTTTTGAAATACTTTTCTATATCAATCATTTGCAAACCCTCACTGCCTCTTTCAAATCAAGAGTGCCCTCATAAATACTTTTTCCGCATATTGCGCCGTATAAGCCTTTATCACGCAGGGCAATTATATCGTTTATATCGGTCACGCCGCCCGATGCAGTAATATCACACGATACAGCCTCATTAATTTCAACAAGCTGATTAAGATTAGGACCCGACAGCGTACCGTCTTTACTTATATCTGTAAAGATAATTGTTTTAACGCCTGCGTCCTCCATCCTCTTTGCAAGGTCGGTAAAATAGACATCGCTGTTTTCAACCCAACCCTCTGTGGCAACATAGCCGTCTTTAGCGTCAATTCCGACGGCAATTATATCACCGAACTCCTTAACTGCCTGCCTTACAAGCTCAGGATTTTTAAGGGCAACCGATCCTAAAATAACACGGCTGATACCGTTATTAACATAATAATCAATATCCTCCAGCTTTCTTATTCCGCCTCCAAGCTCAACCTTAAGCGAAGTTTCATTAGCCACGCGTATAAAGGTTTCGCTGTTGACGCGCTCTTTTTTAAGAGAGCCGTCAAGGTCGACCATATGTATCCACTCACAACCTGCTTTAACAAAGCCCTGCGCTGTTTCAAGCGCATCTAAAGCAACCTGCTTTGCTGTTGAAAAATCGCCTTTATAAAGGCGCACAGGCTTTCCTGCTATTATATCAATTGCGGGAAAAATCAGCATTATAACACTCCTTTTGTTGAAAGAACAGAGCCGTCCTCATTTTTACGCACGGCAATTTTTAAAGCATGGGCAACTGCCTTGAAAATCGCCTCGATTTCATGATGAGCGTTAGAGCCGTACGGAACCTGAATATGAAGAGTTATACACGAGTTCATTGCAAAGGCTCTGAAAAATTCTTCTGTAACGCAGGTTTCGTAATCACCGCAAAGCTCCTGCTCAAAAGAAGCTTTAAATACAAGAAAAGGTCTGTTTGAAATATCAATCGAGCAAACGGCAAGGCTTTCGTCCATGGGTACTGAAAAAAAGCCGTAGCGTTCAATTGAGCTCATATCTAAAAGAGCCTGTTTAAATGCCTTACCCAGTGCGATACCCGTATCCTCAACAGTATGGTGGGTATCAACCTCCAAATCGCCTTTAACGCTGACCTTTAAGCCGAAGCCACCGTGAACTCCGAAGGCGGTAAGCATATGATCAAAAAAGCCTATTCCGGTTGAAATTTCAACCTCTCCGCCGTCAAGGTCAAGCTCAACGCAAATCTGTGTTTCCTTTGTATTTCTTTCAATTTTGGCAGTTCTCATAAACATTCCTCAATTCTTAAACAGGCTGTTCATAAGCCCGTTAATTTTTTCTTTTCTTTTATCGGTTTCTGATTTATCAACCGTAATTGATATAACATCACCCTCAGAAGCCTCTTTCGGTAAAGCTTGCGTCGGTATTTGCACTGTTTTGCCGGCGCTTATTTCGCAGACGGCATAGTTTCCTTCAAATCTGTCTATTATTAATTTCACAAAATCACCCTACCGTAATTTTTTCGCCGTCACTTGTAATTGTTATATCGCCCGTCTTATCGGTACGAAGAATTTGAGCGCCTGTTTCATTTAAACGGTCGAGCGCCTCTTTATGAGGATGGCCGTAGGAATTATTACTGCCGCATTCTATAACAGCGTAATCGGGGCTAACCGCTTCAAGAAACCGACTGCCTGAAGAATATTTGCTCCCGTGGTGACCTACTTTAAGAACATCGCAGTCCAAATCGGAATATGAGGCCTCAAGCATTTCATTTTCGGCAAGCATTTCCGCATCGCCTGTAAAGAGAAATGAGGTTGTACCGTAAGTGATTTTTAAAACGGCTGAATAGTTATTCAAATCATCATATTCGCTGTTAACAGGAGCAAGAAACTCCATTTTCAAACTACTGTTTGAAGTGTCAATTTCAACGCCTGCTTTTGCGGTATCAATCTGCAAGCCCTTATCCGATACAGTCTGTAAAAGGCTTTCAAAGGTTTTTGTATTTGACGAGGCGCGAGGCATATATATGCTTTTGACATTGAAGCTTTCAATAATCTGCGCCATACCGCCGATATGGTCTGTATGCGGATGAGTTGCAACGATATAATCTATTGTATCATATCCGAGGGAGGTTATTGTTTCGGTAACAGCATCGGCATAATCGGCTTCACCCGAATCAATAAGCATACATTCTCCGCCGGGAAGCTGTATAAATTCGCAGTCTCCCTGACCAACATCTACATAAGTAACGACAAGATTGTCTTTATTATTTGATGCTGTATCTAAAGCAGTATTTTTTCCGTAATCGGTATTATTTAAAACGCTTATTGCGGAAATTAAAGCAACAAGCAGGATAACAACAGCAAAGGGAAGCTTTTTCTTCTTCATTATTTTTCAAATCTTACCTTGATGGAATTTGCGTGAGCAGTCAGGCCTTCGGTATCGGCAAGAACAACAATATCGTCCTTCGCCTTTGAAAGCTCCTCCTGCGTATAATAAATAAAAGAGCTTTTTTTGATAAAGCTGTCAACCGAAAGCGGAGAGAAAAATCTTGCGGTTCCGCTTGTCGGCAGAACATGGTTTGGACCTGCATAATAATCACCCAATGGCTCCGGTGAATAATTACCGAGGAAAACAGAGCCTGCGTTATCAAGCCTGCCGATATATTTTAAAGGCTCTTCAACACACATTTCAAGGTGCTCCGGTGCAAGCTCATTTGCAAAATCTATTGCCTGATCAAGATTTTCGCAAACAATTATCTCGCCGAAATCCTCCAATGAAGCTTCAATAATTTCCTGCCTTTGAAGATATTTAATCTGCCTTTCGATTTCTTTTGCCGTTGCCCTTGCAATATCATAAGAGGTAGTGAGCAAAATGGCAGACGCCATTTTGTCGTGCTCCGCCTGACTCATAAGATCTGCGGCAAGAAAAGCAGGCCTTGCGCTTTTGTCGGCCACTATCAGTATTTCAGAAGGTCCTGCAACCATATCAATGTCAACAACGCCGTAAAGAAGCTTTTTAGCGGTTGCAACAAAAATATTTCCGGGACCGACAATTTTATCAACCTTTGGTATTTTTTCGGTTCCGTATGCCAAAGCGGCAACTGCCTGCGCTCCGCCGACAAGAAATACCTTGTCAACGCCTGCAACAGCAGCGGCAGCCATAATATCGGGATTAGGATTTCCGTCCTTTGAAGGAGGAGTAACCATAATAATCTCTTTAACGCCTGCAATTTTGGCAGGAACCGCATTCATCAAAACAGATGACGGATAAGCGGCGGTGCCGCCGGGTACATAGATTCCTACCCTGTGAAGTCCGCGGACTCTCTGCCCCATAATTACGCCGTTTTCCTTTGTCGTCATCCATGAATTCTGCGCCTGTTTGGAGTGGAAATCATAAATGTTCTTCTGTGCGTTTATAAGAGCCTTTTTAAAGTCCTCGTCAACCATATCAAGATATGACTGAAGCTCGTCCTTCTCTATAACAGTTTTTTTAGGCACGGAGCCGTCAAAGCGGACAGTAAATTCTCTTACTGCGCTGTCGCCCTGCTCCTTAACCGAATTAATAATATTGGTTACTATATCAACTATTTTTTGATCGGTTTCACCGGATCTCTTTTTTAAATTTTCAATAAGAGCATATTCTGCTTTACCGTTTGCTTTTGTAATATTCATATTTTTATCCTCTTAAATTAAACCTTTGACGCAAGCTCCAAATCATTAAGAAAAGCCTCTATCTCTGCCTTACGAAGCTTCATTGACGCCATATTTACAATTACTCTTGCAGAAATCGGCATTATTGTATCAACAACCTCAAGACCGTTTTCCTTAAGAGTTGATCCCGTTTCGACAATATCAACTATACCGTCTGCAAGACCGAGCAGAGGAGCAAGCTCAACACTGCCCTCAATCTTTATTATTTCAACATCCATGCCCTTTGCTTTAAAATATTCCTTTGCAACCTTCGGATATTTGCTTGCAACAACCTTTCTCTTATAGCCGGAGAAAAAGTCCTCCCCCTTCGGGCACGCAAGAGCAAAACGGCATTTGCCTATGTTAAGGTCAATAACCTCATAAAACGAATTACCGTGTTCAACAATCGTATCCTTACCGACAACGCCGATATCGCATACACCGTGCTCAACATAAGTTATAACATCGGGCGCCTTTGATAATACAGCCTCATATTTATCAACGGGAAGGATTAATCTTCTTCCCTTTCTCTCAAGCTCTGTTGTATCAAGGCCCATAGTTTTGAAAAGCTCTACCGAAGCCTTTTCAAGCCTGCCCTTTGTTAAGGCAATGCGAAGAGGTCTGTCGATATTTATTTCCTCGCGCATAACATCGCAAAGAGCAGTAACATCAACGCCGAAGCCTATTGCAGGCGCGTCCATACCGAATTCACCGATAAGATTATCATATCTGCCGCCCGAAAGGATTGTAAGGCCGCTTCCCTGGGCATAGCCTCTGAAAATTACGCCAGTGTAATAATTGCTTCTGTTGACAAGACCGAGGTCAATAAGAATATTATCCTTAAGACCAAGACTGCAAAGCTTTTCATACACCTTTTTCAGATAGTCGAGCGCTTCATTGGCTTTTGAGTCGGAATAAAGCGTTTTTGCCATATCAATAACATCAGCATCACCGAAAAGCCTCGGAAGCTTTTTTATAACCTGCGCTTCCGTGCTGTCGCCTATTCGATCAAGCAAATCGCCGAGAGCGGAATAATTTTTACCCTCGATATAATTGCAAATATCAGCCTTAACGGTTGCGCTGACATTCATTTTATCAAGAATTGCATTAAAGAAGCCTGCATGACCGAGCTCAAGCTTGAACGAATTAACCTCGTTGCGCTTGAGGGCTTCATAGGCCATTGAAATTACTTCTATATCAGCGTCAATGCTTCCATCGCCGATAAGCTCAATGCCGCTTTGCTCAATCTCGTCTGTTCTTCCTGCAAGCTGCTTATTGCGCACATATACACTTTGATTATAGTAAAGCCTTACAGGGAAATCGTCACTCGAAAGCCTTGTTGCAACAAGGCGGGCAATCGGCGCTGTATTATCGGGACGAAGAACAGTTGTTCTGCCCTGATTATCGGAAAGCTTATACATCTCCTCCGGCTCAATGCCGAGATTATCGCTTTTAAATACATCAAAAAATTCTATTGTGGGAGTCATAACCTTCCTGTAGGAATTCTCTTTAAAAAGGCCTGAAAGAATTGATTCAACCTTTCTTCTGTCGTCACATTCCTCAAAAAGAAGATCACGGCTTCCCTCGGGGGTTAATTTTGAATATCTTTTCATAGTCATTCTCCGCAAATATTATATTCACTTTAGTGTGGTAGAGTGGTAATATGCTACCACACTAATGTGAGAATGTCAAGAGTTTAAAATAATGAAATCTGGTTTGATTCAGGAAGGTCGCCCAAAGCGCCTGCTTCTCTTAAGGAATCTACAACGCTTTTACCTATTCCTGCTCTTGCCATCAAATCGTCACACGAAATAAATTCGCCGTTACCGTCGTTTTTAGCATTTGCGATTGCGGCTGCGGCAGTTTCGCCGATTCCGTCTATTGCACCGAAGGGCAGGCGGATTTTTCCGTTTTCAATTTTATAAATTCTTGCGTCGGATTTATAAATATCAACAGGTAAAAATTCAATACCCCTTGCAAGCATTTCAATAACAATCTGCAAAACAACATATGTGCTTTCGTCTTTTGCTGTTGCGTCATTGCCCTTGAGCTTGATTTCGTTCATCTTTTTCTTAACCGCAGCCTTTCCCTCAACTGCCGCAACGGCGTCTATCGCACCGCCGCGTACCGTGAAATACGCAGAATAGAAATCAATAGGATAATAAATTTTATACCATGCAAGGCGAAGAGCCGCGATTACATATGCAGCCGCATGCGCCTTGGGAAACATATATTTAATCTTATAGCACGAATCAATATACCACTGCTCCACGCCGATGGTTTTCATTGCCTCTTCATACGGAGGAAGCTCTTTAGGCGCTTTTCCCTTACGGGTATACTCCATAATCTTGAAGCAGTCTTTTTTGCTCAACGGAGATTTCTTGCCTGTTTCCCTTTCATATTTCTCTGTTTTATGAATAAGGTAAGTCATAATATCGTCACGGCAGCCTATTACCTGCGAAATATCGCAGGTGCCGTTTTTAATAAGCTCCTGCGCGTTTCCGAGCCAAACATCGGTACCGTGTGACAGTCCCGAAATCTGAAGCAGGTCGGCAAAGGTTTTCGGCTGTGCCTCCTCGAGCATACCTATAACAAACGGAGTACCCATTTCGGGGATAGCAAGAGTACCCGTATTACAATCAATATCCTCCGGCGAAACACCGATTGGCTCTGTTGAGGTTATCAGCTTATAAAGGTTCGGGTCTGACAAATCAACCTCCATAACAGGCTTGCCTGTCGAGTCCTCAAGATATTTATAGAGCGTAGGATTATCGTGGCCGAGCTCGTCAAGCTTTAAAAGTGTATCGTGCAGGGAATTCTTAAAGTCAAAATGAGTTGTATATGTACCCTTTTTCTCATCGTTTGACGGATACTGTATCGGAGTGAAATCCTCAACAGTATATTCATCAGGCACAACTACCATACCGCCCGGATGCTGACCGGTTGTTCGCTTGATACCGGTACAACCGATTGTTAATCTGTCTATTTCAGCCTTTGGTGTAGAGGCAAGAAGCTCTCTTTCCTCAAGATATTTAACTACATATCCGTATGCCGTTTTATCGGCAACGGTTGCCATTGTTCCTGCCTTAAACACATATTCCTTACCGAAAAGCTCTTCGGTATATCTGTGTGAGCGCGACTGATATTCGCCCGAAAAATTAAGGTCTATATCAGGCTCCTTATCACCGTCAAAGCCGAGGAAGGTTTCAAACGGTATTTCGTGGCCGTCACGCTTCATGGGAGCGCCGCAGTTAGGGCAGTTTTTAGGCGGAAGATCAAAGCCTGAACCAACCTCGCCGTGAGTAAAAAACTCGCTGTGCTTACATTTTTTACAGTAATAATGCGGTGCAAGCGGATTAACCTCGGATATACCGCCCATATGAGCGGCAAATGAGGAGCCGACAGAGCCTCTTGAGCCGACAAGATATCCGTTTCTCTCGCTTTCCTCAACGAGTCTTTTTGCAATTACATAAAGAACGCCGAAGCCGTGGCCGATAATTGAATCAAGCTCCCTTTGAAGCCTTGAAGCAACATATTCGGGAACAGGGTCGCCGTAAAGCTCCTTTGCTCTTGACCAGCATTTTTCGGTTAATTCTTCGTTAGCGCCGTCAATATGAGGCTGGAAGGTACCCGGCGGAATGGGAGGAATGTTATCCATACACATATCGGCAATTTTATTAGGGTTATCAATAACAAATTCCTTTGCCCTGTCGCCTGCCCAAGCAAAATCGTCAAGCATTTCCTGCGTTGTTTTAAAATACAATGGCGCCTGATTATCGGCATCCTCAAAGCCCTTTGACGCCATGATAATGGCACGAAAGCGTGCGTCCTTTTCTTCAAGAAAATGAACGTCACCCGTTGCAACAACAAGCTTGCCGAGCTTATCTGCAAGAGCAATAATTTTTCTGTTTATATTATTAAGATCCTCTTCGGTGCGGATATTTTCGTGGATATCCCTCTGTGAGCGAAGCATAAACGCGTTATTGCCGTTTGGCTGAATTTCAAGATAATCGTAAAATGATGCGATTTTTTCAAGCTCTTCATCGGTTTCACCGTTTAGTATTGCCTGATAAAGCTCGCCCTGCTCGCAGGCAGAGCCGACTAAAATTCCGCCTCGCTTTTGTTCCAAAAGGCTTTTCGGAATGAGAGGTCTTGATTTAAAATACTTTATGTTTGACGCAGAAATCATCTCATAAAGATTTTTTCTGCCGTATTTTCTCTCTTCTTTCGGGATTGATTTATCAAGAGATGTATCCTCTTTAACAAGGAAAATTATATGATGACGCTTAAATTCCTTAAGCTTCATATTCATAAAGTTGGGATATTTTTTATCGTCAACAAGATATCCCTCCATACCGAGAATAAGCTTAATCTTGCCCTTTGCGGCATTATAAGCCTCAGGCAATGCCTGAACAACGCCGTGGTCCGTAACGGCGATTGCTTTATGCCCCCATTTGATTGCCCTGTTAATAAGAGCCTTCGGAGAGGTTATACCGTCCATCTCGGATAAGGAGGTATGCAGATGAAGCTCAATTCGTTTTTCGGGTGCGTCATCTGTCTTTTCCCATTTTTTAACCGTTGCTATTGTCTGCGGTCGCAGAACAAACTGATTTGAATATGTATCAAACTGATACGAGCCGCTGATAACAAGAGTCTTGCACTCCTCCATTTTTTCAATAAGAGGGTCAATAACAGAGCTGTCGTCAAACATTTTAACGGTCATAGAGGAGGTATAATCGGTAATATCAAAATTGAATATTTTACTGTTGCCTCTTTTTGTATCGCGAACCTCTGTTTTTAAAACATCACCCCAAACGGTGATATAGCCGTCATCGGCGGTTATTTCATTAATCGGTTTCGGCTTTTCACGGAGATTTCTGCCGTATATCTTTTTTACGGTATCCTTATAAATCGGAAGCTCGTCCCAACGCTCGTGAACGACATTTTTTTCTTCTTCCTCTTTGCGGATTTCCTCCTCGCGATGCTTTTGCTCGACAACCTCCTTTACAGCCTGTTCTATATCAAATGCCTGAACCTCCATAAAGGAGATATCAATATCAATACCGAAAAGCCTGTAAATACAATCGCTCACTGCTTTATCTATCTTTTTGGCTTCAAGAATATCCTTACCGCCTTTTTTAAGGCAAATTGTAAGAATACCGTCCTCAAGCTCTGCATCGGCATCATCAAAAAATCCGTTTGCGGCAGGGTTGTCCTTTTTAACATAAGAAAGTATTTTCTGAATATTAAAAACGGAAAACTCACTTTTCGGAAAAGCGGGATTTATTATAACCCTGTTAAGCTTCATTGACGATGAGATTGATTTTTCGCATTTTTCAAGCACAGAGCAAGAAACGAGCACATCAATATTAAGACCTATACAAAGGGTTCTTTTTTCTCTGGAAACAGAAAAAGATGTAATTTCACAATTGCCCAAAACGGCAAGAGAATCCGTATCTATGTAATCTGAAAAATAGTCTGAAAATCTATTCATTATAATTTCTCAATTTCTTTCATTAATTCTTCAAGCAAATCCTTTTCGTCAACCTTGCGAAGGATTTGACCTTTTTTAAAAATAAGACCGTTACCGTCGCCGCCTGCGATTCCGATATCAGCCTCTTTAGCCTCGCCGGGACCGTTTACCACGCATCCCATAACAGCAACCTTAATAGGCTTTTTACAGTCCTTTAATCTTTCTTCAACCTGCTTTGCAAGTGATACAAGGTCTATTCTTGTTCTTCCGCAGGTCGGGCAGGAAATAAGATAAGGGCAGTCCTTTTTAAGACCTAATGCTTTAAGTATATCAAATGCGGCAAAAACCTCTTTAACAGGCTCATCTGTAAGGCTTACCCTTATTGTATCGCCGATACCGTGAGCAAGAAGCGAGCCTATTCCGACAGAGGATTTAATTATACCCATTCGCTCGGTGCCTGCCTCCGTTACGCCGAGATGCAGAGGATAATCGCATTTTTGAGCGGCAAGCTCATATGCGCTTATCATTGTATTAACATTTGAAGATTTAATTGAGATAACAATATCCTCAAAATCAAATTTTTCCAAAAGAGAGGCATGATACAATGCCGACTCAACCATGGCCTGCGGAGTAGGCGAGCCGTATTTGGAAAGAATTTCCTTTTCCAAGGAGCCTGAATTGACGCCAATTCTTATTGGAATATTCTTTTTTTTGCAGGCATCGGCAACTGCCTTAACTCTTGATTCATCGCCGATATTGCCGGGATTAATACGAATTTTATCTATTCCCCTTTCAACGGCACCGAGTGCAAGCCTGTAATCAAAATGAATATCGGCAACAAGAGGAACATTAACGGCATTTTTAATAGGTTCAATAAGAGAGAGCGCCTCCTCATTAGGAACAGCAAATCGGATAACCTGACAGCCTGCCACTGCTAACTCCTTTGCCTGATTTACAGAGCCTTCGATATCCGTTGACGGAATATTGAGCATACTTTGAACAAGTATATCACTGTCGCCTCCGATAAAGGTATCGGCAAGCTTTATTTTTCTTGATTTTCTTCTTTCCATAAAATCACCCGAATATTTTACTTAAAACAGTTTTGTTATATCACTGAAGGTAACAACACACATAAGCCCCAAAAGCAATACGAGTCCTACGGCATTTATAATATACTCTGCCTTGGGCGGAAGCTTCTTTCTTGTTATTCCCTCGGCTATCAAAACGAACAAGCGCCAGCCGTCGAGCGCCGGAATAGGAAACAGATTAAATAAGCCAACATTTATTGTTAAAAGCGCCATTATTCTTAACATAGAAAAAACGGAGGTTTTAACTGCGTCCGAAACAACAGAAACAGCGCCTACGGGACCGCTCAAATCGGATAAGCCGTATTTGCCTACAATTAAATCATGAAGCGACAGGAACACCATTCTCGCATATGATATGGTTTCTTTTACGGCTTGGGTTAAAACATTGGCAGGTGTTTTATCAACTCCCTTGAGCCAAAAGTCCATTTTTATAAACTGAACTCCCTCGTACTCCTCGGTTGCAAATTCAACGGCAAGCTTCACCTCTTTACCGTCTCTTGAAACGACTATATCTGCCTTTCCGTCGGCATTTCTTGAAAGCCCGGTTGTGACATCATTTGTTGTGTAGACGCGCATACCGTCGATACTTTTTATCGTATCTCCCACCTCAAGCCCGTAGGAAGAGCTTACGGCGTCCTGCTCAAATTTTGCAATCTGGGTTGTGCCGACAAGATTTTGAGAGCAGGTTATTATTAATACAATAATGAAGCCTAAAATAAGGTTCATCACCGCGCCGGCAGCGACAACAAAAATTTTTTGCCATACCTTTTTGTTGATATAAGCGTTTTCATCGTCGCTTTCCTCGTCCTCTCCCTCCATTGAGCAATAGCCACCGAAGAGAATAAGACGCAAGGTATATTTTGTTTTCTTTGATTTTATCTGAAAAATTTTAGGTCCCATTCCGATGGAAAATTCATTGACCTTAATTTTCATCAATCTGGCTGCAAAAAAGTGTCCTCCCTCGTGGATAATGATAATTAACTCAAAAAACAGAATTGCAACCAAAACAGGATAAACCGAATTCCAAATTGAACTGATACTCACTTAACCGCCTCAATAACATAATCTCTTGCTTTTCTGTCAGCATCAAGCACATCTGCAAGAGTAAAATCTTTAATATCGGAGGCTTTTTTCATAGCCTCGTTATTAAGATATGCAATATCCGTGAATTTAATTTTACCGTTAAGGAAAAGTTTTACGCTTTCTTCATTTGCGCCGTTGGCGGCAGCAGGATGAAGTCCGCCCAATTTTATTGCATTTTTGCAAACATCAATGCATTTAAAGGTTTCATAATCGGGTTCAAAGAAGGTCAGCTTTGCGTAATCCGTAAGAGAAAGCTCTTTAACAGGGCTCGGCTGTCTTTCGGGATAAGTAAGAGCATACTGAATAGGTATTCTCATATCGGGAACACCGAGCTGGGCAATCATTGAATTATCCTGATAAACAACGGCAGAATGAACAACGGACTCCCTGTGAACAACAATTTCTATATCCTCGTTTTTCATATCAAAGAGCCATTTAGCCTCAATAAATTCAAGACCTTTATTCATCATGGTTGCCGAATCAATTGTTATTTTTGCGCCCATATCCCAGTTAGGATGCTTGAGTGCGTCGGTAGCAGTTACATTTTCAAGCTCCGATAATTTTTTACCGAAGAAAGGACCGCCTGAAGCAGTTAGTATAATTTTCTTAACCGCTTTTTTTGACGGCATACCCTGCATTGACTGGAATATAGCGGAATGCTCGCTGTCAACAGGAAGAATTGAAACGCCGTTTTCCTTTGCAAGATTTGTAACAAGATGACCGCCGGCGACAAGAGTTTCCTTATTGGCAAGAGCTATTGTCTTTTTAGCCTTGATTGCCTCAAGAGTCGGTTGTAAGCCGACCATGCCCACAACGGAGTTGAGAACTGTATCCGCACCGTTATATACTGCGCACTCGATAAGTCCGTCCATACCGCAGACAACCCTCGTCTGTAAATCGCGGATTTTTGCTTTAAGCTCCTTTGCAGAAGCTTCATTCATCATACAAACAAGCTCCGGCTTAAATTCTCTTATCTGCTTCTCAATAGCATCAACATTTGAATTAGCCGTAAGGCATTTTACTCTGTATCCGTGCATACGGCACACATCAAGGCTTTGCGTTCCTATTGAGCCGGTTGAGCCTAAAAGAGAAATATTTTTCATAATTATCACCTAAAAAATCTTTTCAGTAACAAGTATAATCGAATATGTACAAGGAAGAGTGAAGAGCGTTGAATCCATTCTGTCCATCACACCGCCGTGACCCGGAAATATTTTTCCGAAATCCTTTACATTGAAATTGCGTTTTAAAACGGAAGCAGACAAATCGCCCATTATTCCCATAAACGAAACAGGTATGCAAAGCACAAGAAGCACGGTTGCCATCCTGCGTTCAATCGGAACTATTGCAACCTTGTTATATATTGTAAGAGCAACGGCATTGAGAATGAGGCTCAATATCAGTCCGCCGACTGCGCCCTCAACGGTTTTTTTAGGAGAAATATTAGGCGACATTTTATGCTTTCCGATTGCCATACCGGTAAGCTGCGCGCCTGTATCGGTAGCAAGCGCGCAAATAAGCGCATAAAATATAAGATAGATACCGTACTGCTGATTATCAAACATATCTCTCATTTTGATAAACAGGCTGAAAGCATACGGCACCAAAACCGAAGCAAATACAGAAATGCTTACATCCTCAAAGGTGGTATAAGCATAGCCCTTGAGCATTGCAAGTAAAAAGACAAGACATAGTGCAATAACAAAGACCATCTTCGGAACAAATCCGATTATTGAGCCGTAAAGCTCCTGACTTACTAACGGCATTAAAACCTTGTCGCTTGCAAAAAACGGAACAAGAGCTGAAAAAGCTGTTCCGACTGCCTTGATAAAAGTGTTCTGAACATTTGCGCAATTCATAATTTCATGAGTTGCAGACGCTGAAAGAAACGCAACAACAATTACAAGAACAGGCGTATCAATCTGCCATACAACGACTGCAAGCACTGCCAAAAGGCATATTGCGGTAATAACTCTCTGTTTCATATTCATCCTCCGAATCGGCGGTTTCTGGTTTCAAATTCACGAAGCGCCGAATGTAAATCATCAATTTTAAAGTCAGGCCATAATACATCGCTGTACCAAAATTCGCTGTACGCCGCCTGCCACAGCAGGAAGTTTGACAGCCGTTGCTCACCGCTTGGCCTTATTATCAAATCGCAATCGGGAACAGTATAGATATTATCCGAAATATCCTGCTCCGATATGCTTGTTTTGCCCTCTTTTATCAGCTTGTTAACAGCAGAAACAATTTCCTGCCTTGCGCCGTAATTTATGGCGAGATAGACGGTTGTACCTGTATGAGGAGCTGTCTCCTCTTCAGCCTCGTCCATAAGTCGGAGCAAGTCATCGGATATTCCCTCACGCTCTCCGATAAACTTGATTTTGCTGTTTCCTGCCTTGGTCATATCGCTTTTTGCCTCAAGCAAATAATCCATAAAGAGATTCATAAGTGCGTCAACCTCTTCTTTAGGTCTTTTCCAGTTTTCGGTGGAAAAGGCATAAAAGGTTACATACTCAATACCGAGGCGTTCACATTCCTTGCTTATCGTACGGAAAACATTTGCCCCTGCTTTATGGCCTGCTGAACGGGGAAGCGCTCTTTTTTTAGCCCACCTGCCGTTGCCGTCCATTATAATTCCAATATGCTTTGGTAAAACGGAAAATTCTGTATTTTCATTTTCTTTTTTTGTGAAAAGAGCCATTTTTCAGTGCCTCCATAATACAGTTATAGGGCGACAGGCAAAACTGTCGCCCCGACAATTATAACAGAAGTTAAATAGAAAGAATTTCCTCTTCCTTTTTCTTTGTTATTGCTTCTGCCTGCTTGATATAATCATCAGTTATATCCTGAAGCTTTTTCTCGCCGTCTTTTTGGTCATCCTCGGTAATTTCATTGTTTTTCTTCATTTTCTTGATATCATCCATGGCATCACGGCGGACATTACGGATAGCAACCTTTGCCTCCTCACCGCGCTTTGAAACCTCCTTTTGAAGTCCCTTACGATGCTCCTCTGTAAGCTGTGGGAAGGAAAGCCTGATTACCTTTCCGTCGTTTTGAGGATTTATACCGATATCGGCAACATTTATTGCCTTTTCAATCTCTCTTAAGGTTGAAGCATCCCACGGCTGGATAACAAGAAGCCTTGCTTCGGGAACACTGATTGCCGCCATCTGATTGATTGGAGTAGGAACTCCGTAATAATCAACCATTACCTTATCAAGTACAGCGGGATTTGCTCTTCCTGCTCTGATAGCCGAATAATCTCTTTCAAGAGATGTGAGGCATTTTTCCATTTTTTCTTTAGTTTTTTCAAATACTTTTTCCATAAAATTACCCTCTCTTAATTTCTTACTAATGTGCCTATTTTTTCACCCTGAACAGCTCTTACCACATTTTCGGGATCGGTAAGATCAAATACA
>JBJEPL010000119.1:0-4416 GCA_051881215.1 Eubacterium sp.
GTAAATAATGCACATATTGCAATTGCGCGCCGTGTTATTATGATTATGCTTGCAAGAGAATTTCTTGTTGCAGGCATAAGAATGGCAGCAGCAACTACGGGTGAGGTTATTGCCGCTAATGTTTTCGGCAAGGCAAAAACATTTTTACAAATGTCCACAACAGGAATCACCTTTTTGATTTTGGCAATAGGCGAGGGCCCTTCGGATATAGATATGACAACGCCTTGGCTTAATACATACTGCACAATTGCGTTTTGGATTGTCGGTATTATTACTCTTTTAAGCGGTCTTGTTTATGCAAAAGACGGCTGGCATCTTATAAAAACAAAATAACTGTTGCAAAATTTTTCATTTTGTATATAATATTAATATGTTAATATTAAAAACCTTGACGGAGAGAAGTAAGCAGTTTCTTCTGTTTAAGAGAGCAGGTCATTTTGCTGTAAGACCTGTATCAGAAGCCTGCCCAAATGCACTCTTGAGTTGCTCAGAGGAATTAAGTATTCTGAGTCGGACGGGCACCGTTATATGCCAAAGCTGTATTTAAGCAGTTAAGTATAAAATAGAGTGGAACCGCAGTTATTACATTGCCTCTGTCGTATGACAGGGGCATTATTTTTTAGGAGGGATAACGGATGTTTGACTCATATAAAGAGGACATTAAAAGCTTTATGGAACATGATCCGGCTGCAAGAAGTCCCATTGAAATAGTTTTATTATATCCGGGCTTTAAAGCGTTAAGAAGTCATAAAAGAGCAAATTGGTTTTTAAAGCATAATATGCCTTTTATAGCAAGATATATCAGTCAGAGAACCGCTCATAAAACAGGTATTGAAATTCACCCCGGTGCTACCATCGGAAGAAGAGTTTGCATTGATCACGGTACGGGTATTGTTATTGGAGAAACTACCGAAATCGGCGATGATGTAATGATATATCAGGGCGTAACTCTCGGCGGAACAGGCAAGGATGTAGGAAAAAGGCATCCAACCATTGAAAGCGGTGTTATGATTGGTGCGGGAGCAAAGGTTCTCGGCCCCATAACAATTGGCAGAAATGCAAAGGTTGCCGCCGGTGCAGTTGTTGTTAAGGATGTTGAACCAAACTGCACTGTTGTAGGTGTTCCTGGTGAAATCGTCAGAATTGACGGTGAACGAGTTGACGATCTCGATCAGATAAATATACCGGACCCTGTTATGAATGCAATTATGATAAATCAGGAAAAAATTGATAAGCTTGAAGAAGAAATCAGGCTTTTAAAGGAGCAATTAAAATGAAGATTTATAATACAATGACAAGACAAAAGGAAGAATTTATTCCCGTAGATCCGAATGAAGTTAAAATTTATGCCTGCGGACCTACCGTATATAACTATATTCACATCGGCAACGCAAGACCGCTTTGCGTTTTTGATGTATTGAGAAGATATATGGAATACCGCGGTATGAATGTTAAATTTGTTCAGAATTTTACTGATGTTGACGACAAGATTATTAAGCGTGCAAATGAAGAGGGAATAACCTTCGAGGAAGTTTCAAAAAAATACATTGAAGAATTTTGGACTGACGCTCATGGCTTGAATTTTAAAGATGCAACCGTTCACCCAAAAGCAACAGAAAATATTGATGAAATCATTGATATTATTAAGTCACTTGAAGAAAAGGGCTTTGCATATGCTGTTGACGGTGATGTTTATTTCAGAACATTAAGATTTAAAGATTACGGCAAATTGAGCCATCAGCCGATTGAGGATTTGCAGTCGGGTGCCAGAATTGCAATCGGTGAAAAGAAAGAAGACCCTCTTGATTTTGCTTTATGGAAAGCAGCCAAAGAGGGCGAGCCTTATTGGGATTCGCCTTGGGGAAAGGGCAGACCCGGCTGGCACATTGAGTGTTCTGCAATGAACAGAAGATATCTCGGCGAAACTATTGATATTCACTGCGGAGGCCAGGATTTAATCTTCCCTCATCATGAAAATGAAATTGCGCAGAGCGAATGTGCCAACGGTTGCACTTTTTCAAAATATTGGATGCACAACGGTTACATTAATGTCGATAATGTAAAAATGAGTAAATCGCTGGGTAATTTTAAAACAGTTAGAGAAATTGCTCAGGTTTACGGCTATGAGGTTATAAGATATTTCCTTATTTCCTCTCACTACCGTTCACCTATTAACTACAGCCTTGAAATTATAGAGCAGTGCAAATCAGCGCTTGACAGACTTTATACATGCCGTGAAAGCTTAGATTTTGCTATTAAGAATTCAACTGATGATATTCCAGACGATAAAGATTTGTTAGATACAATTAAAGGCAGAAAAGAGCAGTTTATTAACGCTATGGACGACGACCTTAATACTGCCGACGGTTTATCAGCTGTTTTTGAGCTTGTTAAAGATATTAATACAAGAATTCTTGATAAAAGGGTTTCAAAAAATGTTTGTGAAACGGCAGCAAAGATATTTGATGAGCTTTGTGAGGTTTTGGGAATTTTATATAACCGTAAATCAAATGATCTTGAAAGTGATATTGAAGCTCTTATAGAACAGCGCCAGCAGGCAAGAGCAAATAAGGATTGGGCAACTGCCGATAAAATCAGAGACGACTTGAAAGCAAGGGGAATTATCCTTAAGGATACGCCAAACGGTGTTACATGGACAAAGGAGTAAGCTGTGGTAGATAAAAGAAAATTCAAAAATGAAGAGATTTCTCTGCTCGGCCTCGGTACAATGCGCCTTCCGTGTAAGACAGCCATAAAAAGAGAAGCAAACCCTCTGATAAGCTATGAAAAAGCGCAAATTCTTGTTGATATGGCTTATGAAAACGGCGTAAATTATTTTGATACTGCATATATGTATCATGCCGGCAAGAGTGAGAAATTTATCGGAACAGCTTTAAAGAAATATCCGAGAGAAAGCTATAAGCTTGCCGATAAATTGCCGATTTGGCTGTGCCCTAAAAAGTCAGATATGCAAAAGGTTTTTGATAAACAGCTTGAAAGAACAGGTCACGATTATTTCGATTTTTATCTTTTGCATTCACTTAATAAAGAGAATTTCGACAAATGCGAGCAATTCGGCGCATATGACTTTGTTCAGCAGAAGAAAGCCGAAGGAAAAATCAAAAATATCGGATTTTCTTTTCACGGAACAATTGATGATTTAAAAAGAATTGTTGCCGCACACGAATGGGACTTTGCCCAAATTCAAATGAATTATCTTGATTGGAAAAACCAAAATGCTCAAGAGCAGTATGAAATTTTAACCGACGCAGGTATTCCGATAATAGTTATGGAGCCTGTCAGAGGCGGTAAGCTTGCTGATGTTTCTCCTGAAATTGAAAAGATGTTCAAATCTGCACAGCCTAATAAAAGTATTGCTTCCTGGGCAATCAGGTTTGTTGCAAGCCACCCTAATGTTCTTACAATTTTAAGCGGTATGAATTCTGTTGAGCAAATGAGGGATAATCTTGACTCACTCACAGATTTTAAGCCTTTTTCCGAAAGAGAATTTAAAATTTGTGAAAATGCGGCTGCAATGATGAACAAAAGTGAGGTTATTCCGTGCACAGGATGTGATTATTGCGCAGATTGCCCAAAAGGAGTTAAAATCAGCAGTATTTTTTCAGTTTATAATAAAGCTGTCACAAAAGAAATTTCTTATGAAGAGGCAAAAAATCAGTATAATAAAATTGATGTCAGAGTTGATTCCTGCGTTGAATGCGGTAAATGTGCTTCTCATTGTCCGCAGGATATTAAAATTTTCTCCTTATTAAAGGAAAAGGTTTCGGAATACTTTGATAGTTAAATCTTAAACACAAAAAACGGTGGAATTTTCCACCGTTTTTTCGTTGTATTAATTATCTTATTATACAACAAATTCCCTACTCAAAAGAGCAGGGGATTATGCTTTTTATTAATCAATAAGCTCTTTCATATCGTACATTCCGGCAGGTTTGCCCTTCATAAATACAGCCGCATTAACGGCGCCTACAGCAAAAACCTCTTTGCTTCTTGCAGAATGGGAAAGAGTGATTATCTCATCTCGTCCTGCAAATATAATCTCATGCTCACCGACGATAGTTCCGCCTCTTATTGCGTGAAGACCAATTTCATTTTTTGTTCTTTTTTCACGCTTTGAATGGCGGTCATACTCATACTTCATAGGAGTCGGAGTTACCTCGCAAATAGCATCGGCAAGCATAAGCGCTGTACCGGACGGAGCATCAATCTTTTGATTATGGTGCTTTTCAACAATTTCTATATCAAAATCACTGCCTAAAATCGCCGTTGCCTTTTGAGCAAGGCTTGCAAGAAGATTTATTCCGATACTCATATTATAGGTAAAGAACACGCCTGTTTTTTCAGAAGCTTTTTCAATAACCTTTTTCATTTCGTCTGTAAAGCCTGTTGTGCCAG
>JBJEPL010000120.1:0-4399 GCA_051881215.1 Eubacterium sp.
TAATGGCGGCAATGAAGGAAATGTTTAAGGATGTACTTCAAGAGGTTATGGAATGCGAACTTTCCGAAGAACTCGGCTACGAGAAAAGTGAAAGAATGTCGAATGATGAATGTAGCAATAAGTCGAAAAATTACAGAAACGGTTACTCAAAAAAGACAGTCAAAACTCAACTCGGTGAGCTTGATATTAAGGTTCCAAGAAACAGAAACGGTGAATATGAACCTAAAATAATCGGTAAGTACAACCGCAATGTTGACGGTATGGAAGAAAAGATTTTATCCCTTTATGCCTGCGGAATGAGTCAGCGTGATATTGCAGAGCAAATCAAAAATCTTTACGATGTAGAAATATCTCCTGAGCTTGTGAGTAAGATAAGTGAAAAGATTTTACCGGAGGTTACTGCCCGGCAGAACCGACCTCTTGAAGCAGTATATCCCTTTGTATTTATGGATGCCATTCACTACAAGGTTAAAGAAAATCATCAGTATATTACTAAGGCTGCTTATGTAGTCTTAGGTATCAATCTTGACGGACAAAAAGATATTCTCGGAATATGGATAGGAGAGAATGAAAGCAGTAAATTTTGGCTTAATGTGTTGAACGAACTCAAAACAAGAGGAATAAAGGATGTATTTCTGTTCTGTGTTGATGGCTTATCAGGCTTCAGACAGGCTATTGAAGCAGTTTTTCCGAAATCACAAATTCAGCGTTGTATCATTCATCAAATACGCTCAAGCACAAGATATGTAAGCTACAAGCACATTAAAGAGCTGATGGCAGATTTGAAGAAAGTATACCAAGCAATCAGCGAGGAAGAAGCTACGAACAACCTTATGCTTTTCAAGGACAAATGGGGCAAAACCTATCCGTCCTGTGTTAAAAGTTGGGAGGACAATTGGGATATTCTATCCACATTTTTCGCATATCCGCCTGAGGTTCGTAAAATAATATATACGACGAATATTATTGAAGGACTGAATCGTCAGTTCAGGCAGATTACGAAAAACAAGCCATCCTTCTCGAACGATGACAGCCTGCGTAAAATGCTGTATTTGGCATCACAGAAGATTGTCGAACGATGGACGCAAAGATGTCGAAACTGGGATGTTGTTTTAAACCAGCTTTCGATAATATTTGAGGACAGAATATCCGCTTGATTTGCCCCTTGAAATTAGAATTTCCTGTTTTCAAAATGTTATTCACGCAAGCGCGCATAACATTTTGAAAAACAGGAATAATTGCTGACAAGGCACAAATCAAAATCTACGATTTAACCAAATCCGATATTTTATTGTTGCTTGTGGGATTATTTTTTACACAAAATTTTATGGGTTGCCCAAAAAATTAATCGTTTTTCTTTTTGCTTTTTTCAAATTTTTCAGCCTGCTCCAAATGGTAAGCATCTCTGCAAATTGTTTCAAAGCCTGTCAGTTTACCATCCTTGTTTCCGTCAAACATCTTATCTCCAAACATTTCAAACGGAAATAAAAAGCTGTCATTTTTCATAATAGATAACCTCCTAATTAATCATCGTGATGTTCTCTGTAATAATCTTCAGCATCGTAGTAATCAAAGAAATCATCGTAATGATCTTCGTAAAAATCTTCTTCGTCATCATAATCTTTAGCATTATAAGGATCTGTGGTTGAATGCTGTTTTTTTGTGGTGTAATAATACTTTGTTGTTGCAGATTCCCTCCAGTCGCATACATCATGCACATAACCGCTTACCGCTCGGTCATTTTTAAAATCCCAATACCAAACAGTTGCCTTAAATATTGTTTTATTGTTTTGCTTCCAAATATATTCAGTATATCTATGGTTCTCTTTCAACTTATAAAAATCTTTGCATTTTTCAACCTCCGTTGCTCTGCCAAGCCTTGTACTATTAATATCACTTTCAAGCATACCTACATATGGAACATCAGCGTCAATAAAACGAGTTGTTGACCCGGTAGTAGCTTCGATTGTGAGTTCAGTTGTGGGATATGTAGTTGAAATAGTAGTTTCAGAAAGACGAGAATCGGATTCTAAAGATAGAAATATTGCCGAACCATATATTGCAAAAGTAAAAAGTGCTATAAATAATACAGCAAAAAATATCTTAATCTTTCTCATAACTTTTTTCCTTTTTGAAGTAATAATTGTCAGCACCGTTTACATACTTACCGTAGTCGATTCGCACAACATTTTTGCCGTCGTTCATCTCAACTCCGCTGTAATAAAACATATACATTACAAATCCCGAAATCGGATGAATACCAAAGTCCTTATCAAGCATATAAACCTCGTTGGGGCTACCCTTTGTAGGCGGCGTTTTGCCGTTTATCAAAAAGCCCTCGTTCTCGGCGTCCTGCAAAAATCTTTTGCCGACAGCCTCATTTTCAAAGCGAATAAATACCGTATCACCCTCGTTGTACAAATTTGTGATTGTTCTCATAACACCACTCCTAAAAAAATATTCCAAAAAGAGCGGTTATGACTTCCCATAGTTCAAGCATTAGCACCTTACAAACGCAGGTTGCTGTGCGGTCATAGGGCTTGTCCCTCACGCACTCTTTATGGTAGTTTAAGTGTATCACTAAATTTTTCAATTGTAAATATCTGTTAAATTCACAGTCCGCAAAACAGTACTAATGTAATATCCTATATAGACAAATGCAGTCGGTGGGTGTATATAACTACTCTCTAACGATTAAAATGCCGAGAGTGAAAAATCACTCTCGGCTTGAATCATTTTATATCCTAAATACAATAAAAAGCAATGTCATTTTGCTCAATGATTATTTTTATGTTTTGTATATGCTCCTGTTTTGCTTCTTCACTAACCTGCGAATAAGGATAGAGCAAATTGTATAATCTTTGAATTCCGTCATCGCAAATATCATTTCTTTTTATAACCTGAATATCTTTGCTGTATACAGTGATATCCTTTAAAGTACATCTTTCGGAAAATGCAATAATTGAATGAATCGGATATTGACCGTTTTTTTATGTCGTGAATTGTTCCGAAATAAGAATTATTAGTGCTTTTGTGATATGTGGTCTTATTAAATATGTGAATTTTTATGGCAATAATTATAGCGCAAATCACTAATATAAATATTAAAAATCCCATAAATTATTCTCTTAATCATCAAGATAAATCTGTATTGTGATTTTCAGCCAGTTGCCGAGTTTCTCTTTTTCGTAAACCGTACCGTAAAGCAATTTGCCTGCGTCCATCAGCCGAGAGAGAATTTCGTTTTTATTCCTTGGAACATATCCAAGCTTGTTACCGTTATCATCTTTTATAACTATTGCGTGCTCATCATATTTATTATCGGGCTCACGGAAAAAATTCAGCTTTTTGCCGATAGTGAGTCTCGGCTCCAACTCGTCAATATTATCAATATGCGTTGTGCCGGCAATATGAGCGTCAATAAGATAGATAGTATTGGAAAAAGGCTTTCCAACATCTATTCCGCCGTGAAGAATACTAACAATATTTCCACCGTCAATTTTTACTATATCTGCCATATCAATTACCCAATAAAGCACTTAATTTTTCTTCATAGTGCTTATACATTTCCTTATACTGTTCAATTAAATTGTTAAGTTCTGATTGTTTTTCTTTAACCTTTTCGTCATTTAAAAGAAATTCCTTTTGATTGTACGGAAAGGCTTTCTTAATTTTTTCTATGTTTTCAACCAAGGATTGAATTTGCTTGTTAAGTGCTTCCTTTTTATTTTCAAGAGATTCAATTGAAAAATAATC
Source organism: Eubacterium sp. (assembly GCA_051881215.1). Classification (GTDB taxonomy): domain Bacteria; phylum Bacillota; class Clostridia; order Oscillospirales; family Acutalibacteraceae; genus Eubacterium_R. The sequence goes on from JBJEPL010000120.1 coordinate 3,757, forward strand.
TTCAAAATCGTCGGATATTTCATCAATTAGAATTTCAAGGCTTTTAAGCATCTGCAAATCTCCGTTTTTATATGCAGCAACAGCGTTTAAAAACAATTTGTGTTGTGCTTCTGTAATATCGGGATTCATATCAGGATGAAGTTTTTTAACAATTTTTCTGTAAATTCTTTTCAGCTCTTTTATATCTTCTGCCGACATTTCTTCGCCTTGAGCATATGAAAGAGCGTCATTTATTAAATTCAACTTTTCTTTCAATTTCGCTTCATACTCGGCATATTCATTGTCAAGCTGTTCCTCGATTAACGGAAGAACTACTGCTTCCTGCCTATTGAATTTTTGCTGAATTAACTCAATTTTTCTTTTGATGCGCAATATCTTGCATTGAAATTCAAACGCTTTATATTCCAATGCTCCGATTTTAAGCATATATTCGCTTTCGATGCCGGGGCAAATATGATAAATCAACTCATCTCTTTCCATTATGAGTGCAGTTAAATCCTTGTTTAATTTATCAATTTCGCTTTTCAATGCCTCATATTTGGGACTTAAAATAATATCGCTCATTTTTACTCCTCGTTTCGTAACTAAATATATTATACAAAAATACAGATGTTTTTACAATAGTGCTAATTTTGAAAAGAGT
>JBJEPL010000121.1:0-4333 GCA_051881215.1 Eubacterium sp.
CGATCTAACCTCATAATCACTTGCAACAACACCGTCTCGTAAGTCTGTAACAAATATTATTACATCTGCTGTTTCAATTGCAATTTGAGCCTGATTTCTCATCTGGCTTAAAATAATATCGTTTGAGTCAGGCTCAATGCCACCGGTATCGACCAGTAAAAATTTATTATTCAGCCATTCACAGTCGCCGTAAATTCGGTCTCTTGTAACTCCGGGAGTATCATCAACAATTGACAGTCTTGTTCCTATTAACTTGTTAAAAAGAGTTGACTTACCAACATTTGGTCTGCCAACAACAGCAACAACCGGCTTTGCCATAATTTACCTCCTAATAACAAGAAAGGCGGACAAAAGCTGTCCGCCACAAATTGTAAAAATTATGCTTCTTCCTTGCTGATAACTTCTTTACCATTGTAGTAGCCGCAGTTAGCACATACTTTATGAGATACTGTATAACCGCCGCAATTAGAACATTTTACAAGTGTCGGAGCATCCATCTTCCAAACGCTTGAGCGTCTCTTATTCTTTCTTGCTTTAGATGTTTTTCTTGCTGGTACTGCCATAATATTTTGCCTCCTTTAATACAAAAGCATTTTATTCTTCATCAAGTAACTGCAAAAGAATTTCCATTCTTGGGTCAACATCCTTTTTACAATCACATTTTTTGACATTCAAATTGGCTCCGCACTGATAACAAAGCCCTTTGCAATCCTCCTTGCACAATATCTTGCTCGGAAGAAAAAGCGCTACCTCTTCATTAATAAATTCATCAAGGTCAAGCTCTCTGTTTTTAACAACAATATAATCATCGTCACCATTTTCATTCTGAAGCTCTTCAACAATTATGCGCTTAATATCAAATGAATAGTCTTTTTTAACATTTTCTGCACATCTGTCGCAAAAGCCGTCAAAGGTAAAGCTGACATTTATATCGAGATAAACAACATCGGCTTTAGAATATGCCGAGCCGATAACCTTAACTACGTTTTTTATAGGGGTATAAGTGCTGTAAATAAAATTACTAAGGTCAACACAATGATTAATTACTATATTGTCAACGCTTGAGTTGAACAGATTAGTGAAATCTATCTTCATTAGACCACCTCGCACTTGCACTTTAAGTATTATATATATAAGGTTGAACTTTGTCAATAGTAATTTTTAAAAAAGTCCCTTTCAAAAATTAAGAGCGGAATAAATAAACAGATAAAAAATTTAATAAAATGTATTGATAATTTTTTGTCAAAGTAGTAGAATTGTTATGCAGAAAATTCTGCATAAAGAATATAAGTAAAAGGAGTAAAAAATATGCCAAGATTTGTATTGAATGAAACAAGCTATCATGGCGCAGGTGCAATTCAGGAAATTGCTTCCGAAGTAAAAGGCAGAGGTTTTAAGAAGGCTTTTGTTTGCTCTGACCCTGACCTTATCAAATTTAATGTAACAAAAAAGGTTACCGATGTACTCGATAACGCTTCAATCGCTTATGAAATATACAGCGAAATTAAACCAAATCCTACAATTGAAAATGTTCAGACCGGTGTTGAAGCATTCAAAGCAAGCGGCGCTGACTGTATTATCGCAATCGGCGGCGGCTCTTCAATGGATACAGCAAAGGCAATCGGTATCATTATAAAGAATCCTGAATTTGCCGATGTCCGCTCACTTGAAGGCGTTGCGCCTACAAAAAATAAGTGCGTTCCTATTATTGCTGTTCCTACAACAGCAGGTACCGCAGCAGAGGTTACAATTAACTATGTAATTACTGATGCCGAAAAGAACAGAAAAATGGTTTGCGTTGATGTTCACGACATTCCTGTAGTAGCAGTAGTTGACCCTGATATGATGAGCTCAATGCCAAAGGGACTTACAGCGGCAACGGGTATGGACGCTCTCACGCATGCAATTGAAGGCTACATAACTCTCGGCGCTTGGGAAATGAGTGATATGTTCCACCTCAAGGCCATTGAAATTATCAGCAAAAACCTTCGCGGTGCTGTTGAAAATACACCGGAAGGAAGAGAAGGCATGGCTCTCGGTCAGTATATTGCCGGAATGGGCTTCAGTAATGTCGGTCTCGGTATTGTTCACTCAATGGCTCACCCTCTCGGTGCTGTTTACGATACACCTCACGGCGTTGCAAACGCAATTATTCTTCCTACTGTTATGGAATATAACGCTCCTGCTACAGGTGAGAAATACAGAGATATTGCAAAAGCAATGGGCGTTGAAGGCGTTGACGATATGACAATTGAAGACGCAAGAAAGGCCGCCGTTGATGCTGTCAGAAAGCTTTCACAGGATGTCGGTATTCCTGCTGATCTTAAAGAGATTGTTAAGCCTGAAGATGTTGATTTCCTTGCCCAGTCTGCTTATGATGATGCCTGCCGTCCGGGTAATCCGAGAGATACAAGCGTTGAAGAAATCAAAGAGCTTTATCTTTCACTTATGTAATTAAAAATTCACTTTGCGGTACAGTTTACGCTGTACCGCTTTTTATTATGCAATAAAAAAACCGCTGACAGCTTTCTGTCAGCGGAATTAATATTAATTTACATTTCTTCACAGTAATCAAAGATTTCTACAGGTAAATCTTCCTTATCACAGCTGATTGTGAAATAGAAGTTTACATCTGTTGCCTGCGAAAGCTCTGAAAGCATTTCAAAAAACTGAGGAAGCTTTTCATACTCTCTTCCGACAATTTTGAATGTAGCATCAACAAGAATATCAGTTACATCATAGTTACCGGCACAGATTCCGGCAAGAAATCCGTAGAAAGCCTTATGACCGTTGATAAGGTAAGTTTCAGTTTCTAAAAGACGGGCCTTTGAAGATACATCGTATGTAAGCTTCGGCTCCTTTTCTACGCATACAACATTGCCGTCAGAATTCTGAACACAATAGTTAACCTGATCAATTAATCTTTTGGTTTTACCTGCGCCTTTATTTCCAATGATGAGTTTAATCATTACAATTCCTCCAAGGTATTTTATTTACAACTTCATATTAACATATACCAAGTCTTTTTTCAAGACTTTCTTTTTCAGATTCGTATCCCGGTTTGCCCAAAAGCGCAAACATATTCTTTTTATAGCTTTCTACACCCGGCTGATTAAAAGGATTTACACCGAGAATATAGCCGGAAATTGCACAGCTTTTTTCAAAGAAATAAATCATATAACCGATTGTTGCTTCGTCAATTGCGTCACATTCTATAACAAGATTACCTACTCCGCCGTCTGTATGAGCAAGCAGAGTACCCTCTCTTGCCTTTTCATTGACAAAGCTCATAGTTTTGCCTGAAAGGAAATTAAGTCCGTCAATATTGCCCTCTTGGGTCTTAATAACATAATCAGCCTGCGACTTGTTAAATTTAACAACCGTCTCAAACATAAGAGGACCGCCGCTCTCCTGAATATACTGACCAACTGAATGAAGGTCGGTTGAAAATACGCAGGATACAGGGAAAAGACCCTTTCCGTCCTTACCCTCGCTCTCTGCAAAAAGCTGCTTTAGCCATTCGTTAAACATAGTCATACAAGGCTCATATGAAACAAAGCATTCAAGCTTCTTGCCTTTATTGTAAAAGCAATTTCTTATAGCGGCATATTTAAGAGCGTCATTATTATTAATATCACTGCCGCAAAGCTCATCCTGAGCCTTTTTTGCGCCTGCCATAAGAGCGTCAATATCAATTCCTGCAACTGCAATAGGAAGAAGACCTACTGCAGTAAGGACTGAAAATCTGCCTCCTACATCATCGGGAACAACAAAGCTTTCATAGCCTTCTTTATCGGCAAGCGACTTTAAAGTACCCTTTTCCTTATCGGTAGTGCAGAAAATTCTTTTTGCAGCCTCTTCCTTTGAATATTTAGTGTTTACAAGCTCACGGAATACTCTGAAAGCAATTGCAGGCTCAGTAGTAGTTCCGCTTTTACTGATAACATTTACGCAGATATCCTTGCCCTCACAGATAGAAAGAAGCTCTGTAAGCATTGACGGGCTGATGGAATTGCCTATAAAATAGATATCCGGTGTATCTTTTTTAAGAGCATTATAATTTTGTGATTTAATTGCTTCAATAACGGCTCTTGCACCGAGATATGATCCGCCTATACCGATAACAATGAGAATATCGGCATTATTCTTAATATATTCTGCCGCAGATTTAATTCTTGAAAATTCATCCTTGTCGTAATCCGTAGGCAAAGTAACCCAACCCAAGAAGTCATTGCCGGCGCCTGTTTTTTTATGAAGAGTATCAAGCGCTTCAACAGCCTTTGGAGCCATAGCCTCTATATCCTTTTTAGATACAATAGCTTCTGCATGTGTT
>JBJEPL010000122.1:0-4308 GCA_051881215.1 Eubacterium sp.
AGTATCTTTTTACAAAGGACAAGGTATCCGATGAGATTACACTGCAAACCGCTGAAAGACTCGGTATTTCCGACTGTGTTAATCAGCATCCTTTTGATTTGAGCGCAGGTCAGGCACAGCGTCTTGCGTTTGGTATTCTGCTTGAGGAGGAGCCTGATATTTTTCTCCTTGACGAGCCGACAAGGTCGTTTGATTATTTTTCAAAGCAGGAGCTTAAAATCATATTAAACGAGCTTTGTAAAAACGGGAAAACCGTTATAATGGTTTCTCACGATTTGGATTTTGTAGGCGATGTCTGCGACTATGTATCCTTTTTGTCAAACGGAATAATATCAATTTCAGGCGACAGAAGAACCGTTTTATCCTCGCTTAATTACTATACGACGCAAATCAGAAGAATAACGAGAAGCACCCTGTCCTCTGCTGTATCATCGGAGGATTTGGAATGAAAAGATTTTGTTTGATATCTGCTGTTTTCTGCCTTGTTCTTACAGTTGTCTGGCAGATATTTTCGGAAAATAAAAATTACTATTTAATAAGCGTTATAATACTCATTTTATCTATGCTGCCATTTTTTGCTTCATTTGAAAAGAAAAGCCATACTTCACGCCAGATAACTCTTGTGGCAAGCCTTGTCGCAATAGCGGTGGTCAGCAGAGCCGTGTTTTATCTCATACCGCAGGTAAAGCCCATAGCGGCAGTGGTTATCGTCAGCGCCGCCTGTTTAGGTGCCGAAAAGGGATATTTAATCGGCGCTTTCTCTGCGTTTATTTCAAATTTTATTTTCGGTCAGGGAATATGGACTCCGTTTCAGATGGTTGCTTTAGGATTTACAGGATTGATAGCAGGGCTTCTTTTCAGCAAGATTAAGATTAACAAAATTAATCTTTCAATAACAGGCTTTGTGCTTGCGTTTATTGTTTACGGAATAATTGTTGACGCTTCCTCCGTGCTGATGATGAGCAGTGATTTAAGCATAGCGTCGGTTGCTTCTGTTTATGCGGCGGGCGTTCCGTTTAGCCTTGTATTCGGCATTTCAACAGCAGTATTTTTATTCTTATTCGGAGTGCCGTTTGCAAAAAAGATTGAAAGAATTAATATTAAATACGGAATATATGAGGTGTAGAGTATGGATAATCAAATAATAGCAAAGCTTTCCAAATTTGCTTTTGTCAGCTCGGTTATAGGAGTCTGCACAATAGGCATCTGCCCTGCCTTCGGTATTATGGGCATTACGGTGGGACTTGTTTTTAAAATTAAAAATGTTGAGTTAAACGACGAGTGTAAATTGAAAATCAAGGGCGCAATTATATTAGGCATCGTATCTTTAGCATTTTTTGTTATTGATATCATACTTGCATATAAATTCCTGCCGATTAAATAAGAACAACCCCGAAGCAAAAGCTTCGGGGTTGTTTAATATATATCAGTCAGGATAGCCGTTTGGATTTTGTGACTGCCATCTCCACGAATCCTCGCACATTTCCTCAATTCCTCTTTCTGCTTTCCAGCCAAGCTCGTTTAAAGCCTTGCTCGGGTCTGAATAACAGGTTGCAATATCACCTGCACGGCGAGGGCCGATTTTATAAGGGATAGTAACGCCTGATGCCTTTTCAAATGCCTTTACAACATCAAGCACGGAATAACCTATTCCCGTTCCGAGATTGTAGATGAATAATCCGTTTTCTTTTTCAACCTTTTCAACAGCCTTTAAGTGACCGAGAGCAAGGTCAACAACATGAATATAATCCCTAACTCCTGTACCGTCGTGGGTATCATAGTCGTCGCCCCAAACATTGAGAAATTCGCGCTTTCCGATAGCAACCTGCGTAATATAAGGCATAAGATTGTTGGGAATACCGTTAGGGTCCTCACCCATAGTACCGCTTTTGTTTGCTCCGATAGGGTTAAAGTAACGAAGCAGGCAGATTGACCAGCTGTTGTCTGATGTATATAAATCCTTGAGAATGCACTCAATCATATACTTTGTTCTGCCGTAAGGATTTGTAACTCCGCCAACCTCCATATCCTCTGTAAGCGGTGAAACATTTTTAAGACCGTAAACAGTAGCAGATGATGAGAATACGATTTTTTTGCAGCCGTGCTTTCTCATAACATCAAGAAGAACAAGCGTACCGTTAACATTGTTATCAAAATATTCAAGCGGCTTTTCAACGCTTTCGCCTACCGCCTTAAGACCCGCAAAGTGTATAACAGAGTCAATGCTTTCCTTTTCAAAAATCTCGTTGAGTCCCTCGGCATCGCGGATATCACATTCATAGAATTTGAAATCCTTGCCCACAAGAGCCTTTATTCTGTCATAAGAGCTTTTTTTACAGTTGTAGAGATTATCAACTACTACAACCTCAACTCCCGAATTCATCAGCTCAACGCAGGTGTGAGAGCCGATGTATCCCAAACCGCCGGTTACCAATACTGACATAATAATTACCTCCAAAAGAAAAATATATAAAATTAATAATTAATAAGCCTTGCCCCAGTAGAGCATTTTCTTTGCCGGCTTGCCGCAGCAAACGCATTTATCGGAAATCTGCTCCTGCTCAATCGGAATACAGCGTGAGCCGACGCCGGTAATTTCCTTAACCTTGTCCTCACATTCCTCATCGCCGCACCACATTGCTTTAACAAATCCGTCACCGTTTTCTTCAAGAGCCTTTGTGATTTCCTCCATAGTAGTGCAGGTATATGTTCTGTTTTCTCTGTTTTCAAGAGCCTTTTCATAAAGACCGTCTCTTACCTCCTGAAGCTTTTGAGGAATAACCTCACAGAGCTTATCAAGAGGAACAATCGTTTTCTCACGGTTATGACGGGTAACAACAACGCATTGATTGTTTTCAATATCTCTCGGGCCAAGCTCAATTCTTACAGGAACGCCCTTCATTTCGTATTCGGCAAATTTCCATCCCGGAGAATTGTTTGAATCGTCCATCTTAACACGGCATACACCTTTGAGTGACTCGGTAAGCTCTGCAGCCTTTTCAAGAACACCCTCTTTATGCTGCGCAATAGGAATAACAACAGCCTGAACAGGTGCAACAGCAGGCGGAAGAACAAGTCCGTTATCATCGCCGTGCGTCATAATAATTGCTCCTATAAGCCTTGTTGTCATACCCCAGGAGGTTTGATGAGGATATGTTAATTTGTTATCCTTGTTGGAAAACTGAATATCAAATGCCTTTGCAAAGCCGTCTCCGAAATAATGGCTTGTACCTGCCTGAAGAGCCTTGCCGTCGTGCATAAGCGCTTCAATGCAATATGTACGCTCTGCACCTGCAAACTTGTCGCTTTCTGTTTTCATACCCTGAACAACAGGCATAGCAAGGTATTCCTGACAGAATTTTGTATAAACACCGAGCATTTTTTCGGTTTCTTCAATTGCCTCCTCGGCGGTGGCGTGAAGAGTATGACCCTCCTGCCACAAAAATTCTCTTGAACGAAGAAACGGCCTTGTTGTTTTTTCCCAGCGTACAACCGATACCCACTGATTGTAGAGCTTCGGCAAATCCCTGTAGGAATGAACTACATTTTTAAAATGCTCGCAGAAGAGCGTTTCTGATGTAGGGCGGACACAGAGCCTTTCCTCAAGCTTTTCACTTCCGCCGTAGGTTACCCATGCGCATTCCGGAGCAAATCCCTCAACATGATCCTTTTCCTTTTGGAGAAGGCTTTCAGGGATAAACATAGGCATACAAACATTTTCGTGACCTGTTTCTTTAAACATACCGTCAAGAATTCTCTGTATGTTTTCCCATATTGCATAGCCGTAGGGCCTTATAACCATACAGCCTTTAACACTTGTATATTCAACAAGCTCTGCCTTTTTGCATACATCCGTATACCATTTGGCAAAGTCCTCGTCCATTGAGGTAATAGCATCTACCATCTTTTTTTGCTGTGCCATAAAATATCTCCTTATAAAATATTCACTCTATGAGTTACTTATTATAACCTATTTAGCAAAATAAGTAAATAAAAAATTATATTTTTTATTAAAGCAAAATAAAGTCCGTTTTATGAATTATTAAAGGGTATTGACAATTAAATTTAACTTTGCTATAATGTGGCACAGCAACAAATGTTTGGTTCTTATTGGAAACAATGCACTCCGCATGAACAACACGAAATGTTTAGTTCAGTTGGCGGGAGTGCTTTTTTTATTACTATATAAAGTTTGTTGCACTTTAGTGTGCATACTATTTTAAAAGCAGACTGTATAAAACTATTGTCATTTTAAACAAATTAATTTAACCGCCAAATTTTATTTTTTACTTGTGATTGCTTGTTTTA
>JBJEPL010000123.1:0-4305 GCA_051881215.1 Eubacterium sp.
GGTCATAAAAGGAACGCTGAAAAATGCGTGTAGATGCAGATTTTGTAAATGAATTAATTTCCTTTGTTGAAGTATATTTTAACCATGCAACAATATTTGATATTGTAGGGGACGGGTCCCCCGTCCCGCTATCATTGATTATTGAAAAAATAATATGTATATGATTTGGCATAATTACATATTTATCAACAATCACATTTGGATATTTATTAGAAATTTCATTGATTAATCTCAAAACGATATCACCATATATTGTCAATTTCGGGACGGGAGACCCGTCCCCTACATTAATATGTGATAAAATTTCTTTTCGATTATGTGTGCATATTGTTATAAAATATGCACCTTTTTGACTGTAATCAAATTTATTTAACCTGTTCGGCTTTCTTTTGGGCAATTCATTTTTCATAATATTTAGGATAACACAAAACCCATTGAAATACAATTATTTCAATGGGCTTTATAAATTTAATCATCCGTTATTTCAAATAACTCATTCGGCGAACAATTAAATAAACGACACATCGTTTCAATATTATCATATTTGATTGATTTTGTTTCATTATTCACCATTTTATTAAAATTCTGATAGCTCATACCAAGCTGCATATAAAGCCAGTATTTCGTTTTTCCGTTTTCTTTTAACAAATCAAGTGCCCTCAATTTTATCAACACAGTCACCTACTATCTAATGTTTTAATTAGATAATACTTTAAATTTCTATCTTGACATATAGACTTTTACATTATATAATGTAAACATTAGATAACAAAAATGCTTAATTAATCAATAAACAACAATTAATTATAAATTAGGCAAAGGAGAAAAAGTTATGGGTCAAGAATGGAATTGGCAAATTGATGATTTAAAAAATCAAGAAGCATATAATGCTTCTCAAATTGAAGATGCAATAAGAAGTCAAACTGAAGCGATAAATCGGGCTAATGAACATAATAGTTCAGTTAGCGGTTCACATATTAAAATCACTGATATTATACCTAAAGAAAAAATACCTAAGGTAATCAAAACTATTGTATTAACATTATTGGGCATTGATGTTGCTGCGTGGATAATATGCGGAATAATATTTCTGTTATATAAACTGGGTGTCATTCCTTTTTAACCGCTTTTTATTTTATTAAAATAAATTATGTAACATTTATTATTAAGCAAAATATTAAACCCCATAGAAATGTAACATTTCTACGGGGTTTGAATTTTTAATACACAATTTTACATTGCAGTATGGAAGGTTCTTGCGATAACCTCTTCCTGCTTCTCTCTTGTAAGCTTATTGAAGTTTACTGCATAACCGCTTACACGGATAGTAAGTGACGGATAAAGTGTCGGGTCGTTCATAGCTGCGATAAGCTTCTCACGATTAAGAACATTAACATTAAGGTGATGTGCGTCTTGAGCAAAATAACCGTCAAGCATTGTTGTAAGATGGTCAATCTGCTCCTGATCATCGCGGCCGAGTGTATCAGGTGTGATTGAGAAGGTATTTGAAATACCGTCCTGACAGCAAGCATAATCAAGCTTTGCTACCGAATTGAGTGAAGCGAGAGCGCCTTCGCAATCTCTGCCGTGCATAGGGTTAGCGCCCGGAGCAAACGGCTCTCCTGCTCTTCTTCCGTCAGGTGTTGAACCGGTCTTTTTACCGTACATTACATTTGATGTGATTGTAAGGATTGAAAGCGTATGCTTTGCACCGCGGTATGCAGGAGTCTTGCAAAGCTCTTTATAGAAGAACTCAACAAGGTCTTTACCGATAAGGTCAACTCTGTCGTCATCGTTGCCGTATTTAGGGAAATCGCCTTCAACCTTAAAGTCGCTGATAATTCCGCGCTCGTCCTTAATAGGTGTTACCTTTGCATATTTAATAGCAGAAAGAGAGTCGGTAGCAACAGACATACCCGAAATACCGAAAGCCATCAGTCTTTCAACATCTGTATCATGGAGTGACATCATAAGTCTTTCATACGCGTATTTATCGTGCATATAGTGAATAACATTCATTGTATTAACATAGAGCTTTGCCATCCATGAAAGATATTTCTTGTATGCGGCGAGAACCTCATCATAATTGAGAACCTCCTCGTCAAATACCTTTCCTTCAGGAGCAATTTGCTCTGCACCGATTTCATCCTTACCGCCGTTAAGAGCCATAAGAAGAACCTTTGCAAGATTGCAGCGTGCGCCGAAGAACTGCATCTGCTTGCCCATTTTCATAGCCGATACACAGCAGGCAATAGCATAGTCGTCGCCGTACATTCTTCTCATTACATCGTCATTCTCATACTGAATGGAATCTGTATCAATTGAAACCTGAGCGCAGAAATTCTTAAAGCCCTGAGGAAGATGCTCTGACCAGAGAACAGTAATATTAGGCTCTGCAGAAGGTCCGAGATTATAGAGTGTCTGAAGAACACGGAAGGAGGTTTTTGAGCACATTGATTTGCCCTCACCTGTTACGCCTGCAAGAGCCATTGTTACCCAAACAGGGTCGCCTGCAAAGAGGTCGTTATATTCAGGGGTACGAAGATGGCGTACAAGACGAAGCTTGAGAACGAGGTCGTCAATAAGCTCCTGTGCACCCTTTTCGTCGAGAGTTCCCTCATCCAAATCTCTTTGGATATAACAGTCGATAAATTCAGCAATTCTGCCGATTGAATTAGCAGCGCCGTTTTGCTCCTTAATAGCGCCGAGATATCCGAAATAAAGCCACTGAATAGCCTCTTTTGCGGTTGTTGCAGGCTTTGAAATATCATAGCCGTAATCAAGAGCAAGACCCTTAAGCTGATTCATAAAGTCAAGCTGCTTTGAAAGATCCTCAAGAAGATGAATGGTCTCCTCGTCAAAAACATCTGCCTGACCTACTTTTTGCTTATCAATTTTCTTCTGCTCGATAAGATAATCCATACCGTAAAGAGCAATTCTTCTGTAATCGCCGATGATTCTTCCGCGTGCATATGCGTCGGGAAGACCGGTAAGAATACCTGCATGGCGTGCCTTTTTCATTGTATCTGTATATGCGCGGAACACACCTGTGTTATGAGTTGTTCTGTAAGTGAACTCGTCCTTGATTTTATCTGAAATCTCATAGCCGTATGCTCTGCATGCCTGAACAGCATTTCTGTAGCCTGCAAAAGGAGAAACACCTCTTTTAAGCGGCTCATCTGTCTGCAAGCCTACAATAATATCTCTTTCTTTATCAACATATCCCGGATCATGAGAAAGGATTGAGAGTACCTTGCTTGTATCAACATCAAGAACTCCGCCGTTTTCATTTTCCTTGATAAGAAGCTCTTTAACCTTTTCAAAAACAATGCTTGTTCTTTCGGTAGGGCCCTCAAGAAAAGATGCATCGCCGTCATAAGGGGTATAGTTAAGCTTTATGAAATTGCTAACATTGATTTCGTCACACCATACGCCTTCTTTAAAATTTCTCCATGCTTCCATTATTTTTCCTCCTAAGTCAAATTATATATTGTAATTTTGTTATTACCTAAATATTATGCAACATTACATCTTTTCTGTGATTCAATGCAGTTACCCGTGCATTTTTCACAGGCTCCGTGATTGCATCTGCCGCATTTATTTTTACCGCAGCTTCCGCAGCAGCTTTTACAGTTTCGGCACAGCTCAATATCTCCGCCGCCGATTGTAAGACCCTTTCCGTTAACAACAGCATCGGCAATCTTTTTTCTTGCCTCTTCATATATTGATGTTATTGTTGAACGGGCAACATCCATCTGCTTTGCACATTCCTTTTGAGTAAGGCCGAGGTTATCTATAAGCCTGATTGTTTCATACTCGTCAATAGTAATATTAACACTTGACGAATGCCTTGACGGTGCTTTAAAAGCATCTGTTTTCGGAAGAGAACAAACCCTTCTGCACTTTTTAGGTCGCGGCATAATCACACCCGCCTCTCTCTTTAAGAATGTTACACGCTTATTATACATTGTTTATGACATATGTCAAATACTTTTTGAGCTTTTTTTCATTTTTGTAATATTATATAAAAAAGGTTTCATAACACTATAATTTTTACCCAAAATATATAAACAATAAACAAAATCCGTCATAATCAGCCAAAGCAGTCACATTTTGCTTTCTCTGCAACCGATAGTTGCAAAATTTTTTCTTAAATGCAAACTAAAATATATGGTATTTTGATATGAGCCGTGTTATAATTCAATTAGAAAACAGAAAGGAAAAAATAATATGGATTTAATCACAGCTAACCGCTTACAGCAGTTAAGAAAAATAAACGGCTACAGCCAGGATGTCCTTGCAGAA
>JBJEPL010000124.1:0-4273 GCA_051881215.1 Eubacterium sp.
AAAAGTTTACAACCTTTGCACCTGCCTCAACAGTTAACCTTAACCCAGACATAATTTCATTAATGGTGTCCCACTTTTGATTCTCAGTAGGTTGCCAATCGACACAATATAATTTGCTTTTCCAAAGAAGTCCTGTAACTCCAATATTATTATTTTCTTTTGCTCCTATTATTCCTGCTACATGTGTACCGTGTTGTTCTAAACTATTATTTTGCTGGCTCTCCTTATTTGGAAATGCAATTTTTCCAATTAAATCTTCGTGTTCTGTATCAAATCCATTATCAACAATGCCTATATTAATTTCATTGAACCGTTCATTATAATCCCAAGCAGACCATGCATCTATAGCGCCAAGATACCAATTACCGCCATTAGCATTTTCCCACGGATCATTTACGCCTATTATGTCAGGTGAAATTTTAACTATTTTATCAACATGTGCGGCAAATACGCCATCTATATGTTTAAGTTCCTCACAGAGCTTTTCTAATTCGTCTAAATTTCTTTTAGAAATCTCTACTTCCCACTGATTAATCCCGTTTGCTGTTCCTACTAATTTTCCGTCTATTTGAGAGATAATTTCATTACGTCTTGTATCTGTTACACCTTCATCAAAAAGGATAAGAACAACATTATCAACATATTCAGTGTTTGTTTTACTATCATATACTATATGATTTTTGTCCAATTCATATGAGTTACCACTGTTATATTTAATGTTAACCGTTTTACTTTCTCTTTTATCAGTGCTAGTAGTTGCAGTTACAGTAATTTTATTGTTTTCAGGTTTTAATTGAATATCTGCACTATATCTATTGTCATTTATATTAGCGTTTCCGCTGTCTGTAATTTCATAATCATCAATTTCAGTTGCTATTGTGTAAGTTACAGATACAACATTACTTGTTGATGAAAATGTACCGCTTAATATTTGGTTAAAATCTGTAACTGTATTTTCCTTATTATCTATTGTTAAATTAATACCGCCAACTTGATATTTCACATTAGCAGAAACGGTGTAATCTTTATTATCAACCTTGATTTTTTCACTTATGCTAATCGTTGAAGTTTCTCTATCATCTGCATACGCTTTGTACGAAGTAAAACCGATTACAGAGGTTACAGCAATTACAAAGCACAATACAGATGAAACTGCTTTTTTTGTTTTCTTTGTATGTACAATCAAACCGTAAAGTAATCCTGCTAAACTAAAGAAAAATATAACAAAAAACACAGCTAAAAGTGCATAATCAACGCCTGTATATGGGCTTTTTCCATTTTTGCTGTTTGTTGATTTGCTTTTTTCTGTTGTAGTTGTCTGTGATTTGTTACTGTTATTGGTAGTTGTTTCTTTAACATTTAACAGAGATGCAGCAGAAGTGCCGTTTTGCGATGTGGTCGCCTGACTACTTTGTGTGGTAGTCTCTGCAGGTTTTGTTGTGTCTGTCGGGTCTGTGCTTGGTTCTGTAGGTTCGGTTGTGCTTTGTTCTTCTCCCTTCACAACGGCAATGACCGAAAGTGTTGTTTGTTCACCTGCTTTAAGGTCAATGGCTTTTGCTGATGTTTCCTGCTTGCTGTCCTTTAATTCAAAATTATCAGGAAGCAAGGCTTCAATAGATACATCTTCAACAGTAAAATCATTTGTATTCGTTACAGATACTGTGATTTCAATATCTTCATTTAACGAATAGCTTTGCTTGTCCGTTGTAAGACTGACCTGTAATCCGTCCTGCTCGGTTGTCTGTGCTAATGCAGTTACACTAAAGCTGAATAAGGTTATCAGCATTACAAGTATAACCGATAGACATTTTAATGATTTTTTCATAAATAGTTCCTCCTTTGTAAACATAGTATGCTTTAAAAATATTAACATTTTAGGTTTGTTTTGTCAACACCTGTTACCTTGTTTTTAGTGGTATAATGTTGTGTTATCATCAACATAATAGGTTAGGTGATAATATGAAAGATTACAAACAAAGTATGGGTTTAAGAATAAAGAACAAGAGAAAAAATCTAAAACTTACACAGGAAGAAATTGCAGAAATGCTTGATATATCTGTTAAACATTTCAGCGAAGTTGAAAGAGGTTTAACAGGTTTATCAATAGAAAATCTAATTAAATTAAGCAACATTCTTGGCGTAAGTATTGACTATATTGTAAAAGGTGAAGCAGACAAAGACAAATGGAATTGTATAATTTCCGATTTACAAAATATTCCGGAAGATAAAGAAGATTTAGTTAAAAACACAATAAGAACAATTTGTGAATTAGCCAAGAAGTAAATTATTTACTAATTAAATTTCAGTGAGCTATCGGTCGTTGATATTTTTTACAGGATTGATGTGTATGGGAAGGGCTGAGAATAGTTACCGATAAACTTGACAGTAAGAATTATTATGCTTACAATCCGGGATTTGATAAATAATAATTCATTTCAACTTTTTAAATAAAAATGCAGAGGTATTTTACCTCTGCATTTTTATTACATTCCGTGTTTTCCGGCGGTTTTGAAATGAAGCTCACGCATACCCTCTACCTCGTCGCAGATGGGTTTGAGATTACAGCTCGAGCAATCAAAATTCACATTGTTCATTATATGATTTAAAGTTTCTGTTATTGAGTGATTTTTAACCGCAAGAGCCTCAAGCTTTTTATAATTAACGCTTTTTTCGGTGACAAAAAAGAGATGAACTGCTTTAACCGCAGGGTTTTCTTTGTATTTATCAATAAGAAGATTTCCGATTTTTTCAAAGCAAGCTCCTGAATTTACGGCGGATTTTGAAAGCCTTACAACCTCTTTATGACTTCTTGAGGAAGTCCTTATCATATAACCCTTTGGAAAGAAATGATACTTAACATATTCAATTTTTCTGATTAAATCATATGCCTTTTGCTCATCGTCGACATCTTCAATGGAAATGACGCAAATCCTTGCAAACCTTCTGTCGCCGTTAATCTGTGCAAGGTCATCGCCAATTACGGTTATTTTATCTTCAAAGGATTTTGATGTAATAAGATTAAATCCCACGCCGTCAAGCTCATACGCAGACTCTTTTTGCATTACAAGCTCATTTTGGCCTGAATCCTGCCATTTGTTTGCGCTGTTGTATGAATAATCCTTATGACTGAGCTGATAAACACAATTATTAAAATCATTAATTAAATCATCAAAAAAATTCATCAGAGCTTTTTATCTCTTTTCATATTGTCATAATGCTTTTGGAGCCAAAAATAGATTTTATTTACAAGCTTCATATCAAGATTAAACCAATATATTGTAAAGGTTACGCCGAAAAGCGCAAGGATAACAGCCAAAAGCTTTTTTAATATTTTGAAAAATGTCATACCTTTTCTCCTTAATATGCTTTAGCAAGTCCCTTTTGTCTTGCATATTCGGCAGCGCCTAAAGCGCCCATAAGCTGAGGGTCTGTATCAAGCTCAACAACCTTGATTTTAAGCACCTTTTCAATAGCTTTTTTAAGTCCGTCGTTTTTTGCACATCCGCCCGTTAATGTAATACTGTCTGTTGCGCCTGCTTTTTTAGCCATAACAAAGCATCTTTTTGCAACTGCAAGCTGTATACCTGCTGCAATCTCGTCCATAGGCTTGCCCTCACCAACAAGTGAAATAACCTCACTTTCAGCAAAAACAGTACACTGTGCAGTAATCGGAATTGTATTTTTAGCATTAAGTGAAAGCTTTGAAAATTCGGGCAGGCTCATTTCAAAGGCATTTGCCATAGCTTCATAAAATCTGCCCGTACCTGCGGCGCATTTATCGTTCATGGCAAAGTTCTTTACCGTGCCGTCGGTATCTATTGAAATACCCTTAACATCCTGACCGCCGATATCTATAATCGCTTTCACCTCGGGATTTGTAACATGAACGCCCATAGCGTGACAGCTGATTTCGGAAATGTTTTCATCGGCAAAGGGTACTTTATTTCTGCCGTAGCCTGTACCTATAAGGTATGTAAGCTCCTGCGCCGAATTCAATCCGTCCACCTTGCTGATTGCGTCGTTCAAAGCAATCTCGGCAGACTGAACGGGATTGATTTTACTTCTGTTTGTAACATCGGAAACAATTTTTCCGTTTTCGTCAAGAATTACACATTTTGTGTAGGTAGAACCTACATCGCATCCGCCAAAATATTTCATATGTATTTTATCTCCTTGTTATAATTACCAAGCCATATCGTCTTCAAAATCCACAAGGGTCGGATCAACCGGCTCCTCCTGAAGAACTGTCTGCATATATTTATTAACCTGCTCA
>JBJEPL010000125.1:0-4259 GCA_051881215.1 Eubacterium sp.
AGTGCTATGGGCAAAATTCAGAAAGCTTAAACCAAATACTTCTTTATGTAGGGTGGCCCAAAACGGAGGCTTTCTTTATTGTTGCATTAGAGAGTCAAAAGTGGTAAAATACTAAAGATATAAATACATGGAGGTTATTATATGCCAAAACTTTATTCCGATATGACAAAAGAAGAGCTTTATGCAGAGAAGAAGGCTTTGAAAAAGAGATATGACGCATTTAAAGCAAGAGGACTTCAGCTTGATATGAGCAGAGGCAAGCCCGGTAAGGATCAGCTTGATTTATCAACAGGTATATATGATGTTAAATATTTTATTGCAGACGGTATTGATGTCCGCAACTACGGTATGCTCGACGGTATTCCGAGCTGTAAAAAGCTTTTTGCGGATTTGCTTGATGTCGACGCAAAAAATGTTATTATAGGCCCTAATGCAAGCCTTACGCTTATGTTCGATTACATTTGCCAGTGCTATACCCACGGCGCAGGAGATATCCCGTGGTGTAAGCTTGATGAGGTTAAATTTCTTTGCCCTGTTCCGGGATATGACAGGCATTTTACAATCTGCGAGCATTTCGGAATTAAAATGATTAATGTTCCGATGAATGACGACGGACCCGATATGGATACTATCGAGGAGCTTATTAAGGACGATTCTGTAAAGGGAATGTTCTGCGTTCCGAAATATTCAAATCCGCAGGGAATAACATATTCCGACGAGGTAGTTAAAAGAATCGCTGCTATGAAGCCGGCGGCAAGGGATTTCAGGGTCATCTGGGATAACGCATACTGTATTCACGATTTGGTCGATGACGGCGACGAGCTTCTTAATATTTTCGATGTTTTGCCGGAATATGATAATGAGGATATGGTTATCGAGGTTTGCTCAACCTCAAAAATCACCTTCCCGGGCGCAGGCGTTTCTGCTCTTATAGCAAGCGATAATAATATTGCCGCTATTAAAAAGCGCCTTAATGCGCAAACAATCAGCTATGATAAAATGAATCAGCACCGCCATGTTCAGTTCTTCGGCAATGCTGACGGCGTTAAGGAGCATATGAAAAAGCACGCCGCTATACTCAAGCCGAAATTTGATATGGTTTTGGAGCATCTTGAAAGAGAGCTTTCGGGAAGAGGCATTGCCACATGGTTTAATCCGAAGGGCGGATATTTTATAAGCCTTGATGTTATGGAGGGCTGTGCTAAAAGAACAGGCGAGCTTTGTAAAGAGGCAGGTGTTACGCTGACAACGGTAGGCGCAACATATCCTTACGGTATTGACCCTAAAGACAGCAATATCCGTATTGCTCCGTCGTTCCCTCCTGTTGCAGAGCTTGATGTTGCCGCAGAGCTTCTTTGCATCTGCGTTCGCCTTGCCTGCGTAGAGAAGCTGTTAGGATAATGGTAGTAGGCGCGTCAACCTCCTGTTTCTATCCGTTGGAAACAGAAAAAGCATTAAAAAAGGTAACTCAACTCGGCTTTAAAGAAACAGAGGTATTTATGAATTCGCTTTGTGAGCTTGAGCCGGGATTTGTAAAAAATTTAAAATCAATAGCCGATGATTCAAATACAAGAATTGTGTCTGTTCATCCGTTTTCAAGCTTTATGGAATCCTCCTGCATATTCGGCGATTATCAGAGAAGATTTGACGATTTTATCGGCATCTATGAAAAAACATGCCACGCCGCCGCTATGCTCGGTGCCGGAATTGTAGTTATTCACGGCGCTGTTGCCGCACCTAAAATTCCCATTCCCGATGAACGGTATTTTGAGAGATTTTCTCTTTTGTGCGAAATCGGCAAGCGTGAGGGCGTAACCGTATGCCAGGAAAATGTTAACCGCTTTAAAAGCCAGAGCATTGAATTTTGCAAAAAAATGCGCTCTGCCCTGGGGAGCGATTACCATATGGTTTTTGATATTAAGCAGACGGTAAGAGCAGGGGAGAACACCTTTGATTTTTTAAATGAATTTAAAAATGAAATTGCCCATGTTCATATCAGCGATAACGGCGTAAACGGCGACTGCCTTCCTCCGGGCAGGGGAAGCTTTGATTTTAAAAGAATGAAGAATATTCTTGATTCGGCGGGTTACAGCAAAAGCTATATTATAGAAATTTATTCGGGCAATCTTGATGTTGCCGCAGAGCTAAAGGAAAGTAAGGTCTTTTTAGAAAAAATATGAGCAGTATCAGTAACAGAACAAAGGGAATAATCTGCATACTTCTGTCTGCGCTTTGCTTCAGCGGAATGAGCAGCTTTATAAATCTTTCGGGCGATGTTCCTGTTGCTCAAAAGGTTTTTTTCAGAAATCTTGTTGCGCTTTTTATAGCAACCTTTACTCTTTTAAAAAACAGGGAAAGCTTTAAGCCTCATAAAGGCTGTTTCAAATATCATATTATAAGGTCTGCCGTAGGTCTGGGCGGCGTTTTCGGCAATTTTTATGCCACAACTAAAATGGCTTCAACCGCCGATGCCGCAATATTAAATAAAATGAGCCCGTTTTTTACCCTTTTGTTTTCCGCGATATTTTTAAAGGAAAAGGTAAAGCCGAGGCAGGCTTTTGCAATAGCTGTTGCCTTTGTGGGCGCTATGTTTGTTATAAAGCCTACAATGTCTAACGTTGAGCTTTTGCCGTCATTGTGCGGCTTTGTCGGCGGAATGTGTGCAGGTGCCGCATATACCTGTGTCCGCCATATGGGAAATAAGGGCGAAAACGGCAGGTTTACGGTGTTCTTCTTTTCACTGTTTTCCTGCGTGGTAACCGCTCCTTATCTCATATTTAATTTCCACCCAATGACTAAACAGCAGTGGATATATCTCATTCTTGTAGGCGTGTGCGCAGCAGGCGGTCAGTTTTCCATTACGGCGGCATATACCTTCGCCCCGAGCAGAGAAATATCAATATACGATTATTCAAATGTTATATTTACCGCCATCAGCGGATATTTCTTCCTCGGAGGTCAGGTGCCTGACTTGTGGTCGTTTGTCGGATATTTTATCATCTGCGCTATGGCAATTTGGATGTTCATATACAATAACAGGGAACATCACCTCAAAGCATCGTAATTTTATCTATATGTTGGTGTAAAGCAAAAATACTTGCATTTTACTATATCTTGTGATATAATCCAATTAATCATAGTTTGGAGGTAAAAATTATGAAGTGTCCTTTCTGTGGCTTTGAAGAGAGTAAGGTTATTGACTCCCGTCCTACCGACGAAAATGAGCGAATTCGCCGCCGTCGTGAGTGCCTTCAGTGCAGTAAAAGATTTACTACATATGAGATTATTGAGGATGTTCCGATAATCGTAATTAAAAAGGATAAAAGCCGCGAGGTGTTTGACAGAAATAAGATTTTAAAGGGTATGCTCCGCGCATGTGAAAAGAGATCCGTTACCGTTTCGGAGCTTGAAGACGCTATCACCGAGATTGAAGCAACGCTTCAGTCCGCTGTTGACAGGGAAGTAACCTCGGCGAAAATAGGCGAGCTTATTATGGAAAAGCTCAAGCTGATTGACGAGGTCGCTTATGTCCGCTTTGCTTCTGTTTATAAGGAGTTTGACAGCGTTGAGTCCTTTAGAGAAGAAATTGCAAAAATGTAAAATTTAATAATTATAATAAAACAGGGGTTTGATTTACAAACCCCTGTTTCATTTGTTTTTATATTAAGTATTATTTTGCTTATGAAGGATATGCGTAAGAAGTAACCGTCTCGCTTCCAGCTGTAAATGTTACCTTTAATCTGTAATCATATAAAAGATTTATGGCTCTTGATTCGGACATTGACAGACTTGTGCCGGTTGTAGAGCTTGTCCAGGTTTCAACGGTTTCATAGCCTGTTGATTTTTCCTTTTGGCATTCCATCTTTATTTTTAATGCTACTGAACTTTTAGACTTTAATGTTGCAATGCAGGTTGCCTTTATACCGCTTATGGATATGGAAGCTGATTTTGATGATATGTTTACATAGTAGGGAACGGCAACTTCTTCATCTGCAACTGCGCCGTAAAAAACCGATGTAGCTCCTAATGATGATATCAGCATCAATAAGGATAAAAAAATGCTTAAAAGCCTTTTTGACTTTGTCATAATCTCACCTCCTCCTTTACACATTTTTGTATTTTCAGATTAATAATATCAGCTTACTGTTTTTGCTGTATCCATTAAATCTTCAATGGGTACATCATAGCCGTCTACTTCATATAAGTAATCTCCTATATTCCATAAAATGATAGTGTTAATGTCGCCGTCTGTTGAGCGG
>JBJEPL010000126.1:0-14829 GCA_051881215.1 Eubacterium sp.
GATCATCTTTCAACCTGTAAATCTCCGCAGCAGATGGGCGGAGCAGTAATAAAGACATATTATGCGCAGAAAATGGGCATTGACCCTAAAGATATTGTAAGCGTATCCGTTATGCCTTGCACGGCAAAGAAATTTGAAATCGGAAGAGATGACCAATCTGCCGCAGGTGTTCCCGATGTTGATATCGCATTGACAACAAGGGAAATCAGCAGAATGTTTAACAGACTCGGTATTAACTTTGCCGCTTTGCCAAATGAGGAATTTGACAGTCCTCTCGGTGATGACACGGGTGCCGCCGTTATTTTCGGCGCAACAGGCGGTGTTATGGAGGCCGCTGTAAGAACTGCTAACGCATGGCTCAACGGAGCAACCGAGCCTATTGAGCTTGAGGCAGTAAGAGGTACAATGGGACTCAAGCAGGCAACCGTAACCCTTAACGGACAGGAGATTAAGCTTGCCGTTGCCTCCGGAGCGGCCGCCGCAAAGGTTGTTATGGATCAATTAAGAGCAGGAAATCCGAACGGATGGGGCTTTATAGAGATTATGGGATGCCCGGGCGGCTGTGTAAACGGCGGCGGTCAGCCTATTCAGCCTCAATATATCCGTGATACGATTGATTTGAAAGCGCTTCGCGCAAAGGCTTTGTATGACCAGGATAAATCAATGCCTATTCGTATGTCGCACGAATCCCCTGTTATCAAGACGCTTTACAGCGAATGGTATGACGGCTTCGGCGGTCACAAGGCTCATCACGATTTACACACCTCATATACCCCGAGAAAGAAGTATAATGTATAACTAAAAAGAATAATCAATTTTAAGGAACCGGCTTATTATGTCGGTTCCTTATTTATTTAGAATGTTATGATTTACACAACATATAACTCGACAAAAATATCATTTAGATGTATAATTTATTTGTAAGATCGATATTAAGGAGAAAAAATGAAAAAAATATTAAGCCTGCTTATTTCTGCATCAATTTTTTTAAGCGTTATATCGGGATTCAATCTGCCGGCTTATGCTTTTTACAATCCATATCCCGGCGACAGTAACACTAACTGCACCTATTATGTCTGGCAAAGAACTTATGACAAGTTAGGTATTATTCTGCCTGCTTGGGGAAATGCAAAAACCTGGTACAGCACCGCTAAAAGTACCGGCTATCAGACATCATCAAAGCCGAGTGCAAACTGGATAGCTGTCTGGGACGGAAGAAAAGGAGAAAGCCGCGGACATGTTGCCTTTGTTGAATCAGTAGACGCAAATAAAATGACCGTTTCCGAAGGCGGATATAATAAAATTAACACAAGAACCATAAGCGTAACCGCCGACAACAAGGGCGGAAAGCTTATCGGATTTTTTAATCCCGACAAAAAGGCGGCATCAATTACCTGCAAAGCAACAGGCATTTCAAAGCTTACTGCAAAATCAAAAGCCTTTACCGTTAAATGGAAGAAACCATCAGACCAAATAACGGGATATCAGATACAATACAGCACCGACAATAAGTTTTCAAACGCAAAAACCGTAACCGTATCAAAGAGCACTACAACCTCAAAAACAATCTCTAAGCTAAAAGCAAAGAAAAAATATTATGTCCGCATACGGACCTATAAAAAAGTTAACGGCAAAAAATATTACAGCTCTTGGAGCAAGGCAAAATCCGTTACTACAAAAAAATAGAAACAGTGCAGTTTTTTATAACCTGCGCTGTTTTATTTTTATATTGACAATTAAATAAAAAAAATATATAATTAATGTGTTCCAAATGGAACACAAAGGCGATTGATATGTATAATTTAAAGAATTTATTTTTGTTTGACGGCTTAAGTGACAATGAAAAGAAGGATATAATTTCCTCTTTATCGCAGAGCATAACCTTTACAAAAGGACAGACGATTTACAACGCCGATTCCTTTGAAAATGCTCTTGGTATATTCTTGAGCGGCAGGGCGCAGGCAGTAGGAGAAAACATATTAAAAAAGAATTTTGTTGAGGGCGATACCTTCGGCGCTGCTTCGATGTTCGGCGCAGGCGAAAAATATGTAAGCGAAATAATTACAAAAACAAGCTCCTGTGTTCAATTCATTACCGAAAATGAGTTAAGGGATATTTTTGAAAAATACCCTGCTACTGCTGTAAACTATATAAATTTCTTATCGGGAAGAGTAAGATATCTTAATCAAAAAATAAAGCTTTACACCTGCAAGGGTGCCGCACAAAAGCTTTATTTGTATCTATGCAGTAATGCAGATGAAAGCAATAATGTAAAAATCTCCGATATGTCATCGCTTGCAAAGCTTACCTCAATCGGAAGAACAAGCCTTTACCGTGCTATGGAGGAGCTTACTGACAGCGGTCTTATTGAGAGAAATAATAAAATTATAAAGGTGAAATAAAATGAAAAAGGTATTAAGTTTATTTTTAGCGGTTATTATGGTTTTCTCTTTTGCGGCGTGCTCTGCTTCAAAGGCTCAAAAGGTTGATGTTAACGCTTATGTTATAAGCGGACCGACAGGCATAGGCGCGGTTAATATGATGAAAAATGCAGATAACGGCGAAGGCTCGGAAAACTACAGCTTTACTGTAACGGCAACTCCTGACGAGGTTGTTTCAAAAATCTCTACAGGCGAGGCTGACATCGCCGCTGTTGCCACAAATCTCGCCGCAAGTCTTTACAACAAGACAAACGGCGGAGTTAAGATTATTGCAGTAAACACTATGGGCGTTTTATATGCTCTTAACAACACCGGTGCTGAAATCAACTCAATAAAGGATTTAAAGGGCAGAAAAATTTACACCACCGGTCAGGGTGCAAATCCGGAATATATCATCAATTATCTTTTAACAGAAAACGGTCTTGACCCTGAAAAGGATGTTACAATTGAGTATAAGGCAGAGGGAAGCGAGCTTGTTCCGGTATGGGCTACCGACCCTGAAGCAGTAATTATTGCCCCTCAGCCTGTTGCTTCAACAATTACGGCAAAATACGAGGGCGCAAAGCAAAGCCTTGATTTAACAAACGAGTGGAAAAATACAGCCTCCGATTCAGCGCTTATGATGGGATGTGTAGTAGTCCGTACTGAATTTTTAAACGAGCATCCGGACGCTGTTGAAGCATTCCTTGAGGATTATGAAAAATCAATCAGCGCCGCAACAGAGGATATTGAAGCTACGGCAGCGCTTTGCGAGGAATACGGAATAGTTGCATCGGCAGGCATTGCAAAGGCGGCAATTCCTTATTGCAACATCTGTTTTGTTACAGGCAGTGAAATGAAAAATCAGCTTACCGGCTATCTGAATGTGCTTTATAATGCTAACCCGGCATCTGTCGGCGGTGCAATGCCTGACGACGGCTTCTGGTATGAATAATCAAATGAAAAACGAAATTAAAAAGCCCGCCCTTGCGGTGGGCTCAATTATTTTTTGGATAATTTTCTGGCATATCGGAGCATTGGCCGCAAACAGCAAATTACTGTTAAAAATCCCGATGCCTATAGATACATTCAGGGCTTTTATTGAAAACTGCTCAAAGGAAGGCTTTTGGATAATCGTGCTTTCAACTCTTGTTCGTATTATTGCAGGATTTCTTCTTGCTGTAGTTATAGGAACACTCGGTGGAGTTCTTGCGGCTCATTCCCAGCTTTTTAAGAGCTTTTCATCGCCTGTGCTTCATATGGTTAGAGCTGTTCCTGTTGCCGCTTTCATTGTTGTTGCATGGCTTTGGATACCGTCAAAATATTTGCCTTCATTTATTTCTTTTTTAATGGTAATGCCTATAATATGGAGCCATGTTGACGCAGGTCTTTCTTCAATAGATGAAAGGCTGATTGAAATGGCGCAGGTTTACACAATGTCAAAGGCTGATATTATCGTTAAAATAAAACTGCCCTTGATATCACCGCAATTGAGAACAGGCTGCATAACCGGCTTGGGTATTGCATGGAAGGCAGGCGTTGCGGCAGAGATTATCTCAAGCCCTACAGGCTCAATCGGAGCCTTGCTTTCAGCGGCTAAAACGAGCATAAATTACGAGCAGGTATTCGCCGTAACGCTTATGGTAATAATTTTAAGCATACTGCTTGAAAATCTGCTCAAGCTCATATGGAGGGAGCAAAAGCGATGATAAAATTAGATAATCTTTCCTTTTCATATGATAATAAGCAGGTGCTCAAAGGCTTCAGCCTTACGGTCAACGACGGTGAAAGAATATGCCTTTACGGTGACTCGGGAACGGGTAAAACAACAATCCTCCGTCTTATTCTCGGGCTTGAAAAAGCAGATAAGGCTTCTGTTAAATCCACCGCTGAAAAAACAGCTGTTGTTTTTCAGGAGGACAGACTGCTTGCGTTTAAAACAGTTGAAGAAAACATAACGCTCTTTAGTAAGAGCAACAGGCTTGATTATATTCTCTCCTGTCTCGGTATTCTTGATGCAAAGAATAAGTATCCGTCCGAATTAAGCGGAGGCATGGCACGCAGAGCGGCTATTGCAAGAGCTTTATCGGTCGACGCTGATATGTATATTCTTGATGAGCCATTCACGGGACTTGACAGAGATAATATTATCCGCGCGATAAAGCTTATAAATGAGATTACAAGGGATAAAACCCTGATTACCGTAATTCACGAAAAGGAATATGCGCGGCTTTTAAACTGCAGGATAATTGAAATAAATTGATATAATAAGAGGCAGACAAAAACACCCCGAAGAAAGTTATTCTTCGGGGTGTTGCTTTTAATCAAGAACCTGATAGTAGCTTGAAAAATTATTCAGCTTTTCTTCAAATTTATCTTTAGGCTGTTCTTTCGGAACCTCAATCGGATATTTGCCCGTAAAACAGCCGTTACAAAAGCCGCATGATGAATTATCGGCAAGCTTATTTGTAGCATCGACTGAAAGATATCCCAAGCTGTCAACGCCGATTTTTTCGGCAATTTCTTCAACTGTATCGAACTGACAGGCGATAAGATTCTCCTGTGAATCGACATCTGTTCCGAAAAAGCAGGGATATTTAAAAGGAGGCGAGGATATTCTCATATGGACCTCTGTTGCCCCTGCCTCACGCAGCAGCTTTACTATGCGGGCGGAGGTCGTTCCCCTGACGATTGAGTCGTCAATCATAATAACCCTTTTGCCTTTAATATTTTCTTTTACCACATTAAGCTTAATTCTTACCGCGTCCTCACGCTGATTCTGCGTCGGCTGAATAAAGCTTCTGCCTATATATTTATTCTTTATAAAGCCTATTCCGTAAGGTATACCGCTTTCATTTGAATATCCGAGAGCTGCGTCAAGTCCCGAATCGGGAACGCCTATAACAATATCTGCGTCGACAGGATGTTCCTTTGCAAGAAATGCTCCGGCTCTCATTCTGGCGTGCTGAACAGAGGAATTTTCAATAACGGAATCGGGACGGGCAAAATAAATATATTCAAAAACACATACTGAACTTTTTTGACCGCAATGAGTACGGATTGAATGAAGCCCGTCTGTACCTATAACCAGAATTTCACCCGGCTCAACATCGCGGACAAAATTTGCTCCGACTGTATCAAGAGCACAGGATTCCGATGAAATAACCCATGCACCGTCGTCGGTTTTACCGATGCAAAGAGGTCTGAAGCCGTGTGGGTCACGAAATGCAATAAGCTTTGTTGCAGTCATAACAACACAGGAATATGCGCCTTTTAGCGTATACATAACCTTTTCAATTGCCTCTTGCGTATTTGTACTTGTAAGACGCTCGGATACAATTGAATAAGCAATAGATTCGGTATCGGAGGTGCCGTGAAAAATTCCGCCCTTAAGCTCAAATTTTTTGCGTAGCTCGGGAGCATTAACCAAATTACCGTTATGGGCAATTGCAAGATTACCCTTGATATGACGGATAACAAGTGGCTGTATATTATTTGCATTCTTTCCTCCGGTTGTTGAATAACGAACATGACCGATAGCCATATTGCCCATGCCTAGATCATCAAGATTTTTGTTTGTAAACACATCGGGTACAAGACCGTCTCCCCTTTTGTGTCTGAAAACGCCGTCATCGTTTACGGCTATACCGCAACTTTCCTGACCTCTGTGCTGAAGCGCATAAAGGGCAAGATATGTTGATCTTGCAACATAGGTTGTTTTATTTTCAAAAATACCGAATACTCCGCATTCTTCATGAAGGTTATTGAACATTTTACTCTCCTGTCGATTTCATTTAATTTGGCGTATATAAGTTTGCATAAGGTCTTGATGTTGCAGGGACTAATTTTTTAAACGGCTTTGACATAACCGTATCGTAATCGACATCAAAGTATTTGCAATATTTTTTTACATAGCCCTGCAATTCCTTTTTATCCTGCTCGTCAAGATTAGTAACCTTAATATTCGGGCTTAAATTTTCTTTCGGGAAGGTGCCTCTTACGAAAATCTTTCCGCCGTGCATACCGGAGGCGCAGTGAGTACCGAAAAGCTTTTCTCCTCTTTTCATTCCGAGACCGAGAAGAATAATTGTTCCCCCTGCCATATATTCGCCTAAAAACGAGCCGGCATTTTTACCGATAACAAGAACAGGGCGCATCTGCCTGAATTCCTTCATATGAATTCCGCCTCTGCAGGCAACGGCAGTTTTAATATAAATCTGACCGTCACGCATACCGTAGCCCATAGCGTCACCCGAATGGCCGTGAACTACAATTTCACCGCCGTTCATCGTATTGCCTACTGCGTCCTGACAGTTTCCGTGAACAACAACTTTTCCTCCGTTGAGATAGCATGCCATATCGTTACCCGGAGTACCGTATACCTCGATAGTTTTTCCTTCGTCAACAGCACATCCGATATAACGCTGACCGTTTACTTGCTTAACAACAACCTTATTGCGCTTTTTCAGCTCTTCTTTAATCTTCTTGTTAAGCTCCTCATAGTGGGTAAGTCCTGCTTCAATAATCATATCTCAACTCCCCCTCTCAATTTATTTATTCTTGTTTCTTTATCAAACATAAATATTGAAGGAGCATCCATAATATCGCCCTCAAGCGTATCAAGATTTACTCTGTTTGAAATAAGATTTGTATAAATTCCTGCATTTGTGCTCGAATTAATCAAAACATATCCGACAAGCTTGCCGTCTTTAAATATCAACCGCTTATACTCGTCGCCGTTTTTACTGATTTTATCTAAATACTGCTCACCAGTAGCGTTAATCAGACCGCAGGTGCATATTCTTAATCCGAAAAAGTCAATGGCATTAACCGAATATGTTGAATCAACAACCTCATCGCCTCCTGCCATCTGAATGCCGGCAACAGTACCCTGCTGTACGGCATTTGGCCAAAGGGCAATTATCTTTTCAGCACCGTCAAGCATATCAACGGAAATACAGCAATCGCCTGCCGCATAGATATCGGGATTACTTGTCTGCATGGTTTTCACATCGGTTACAATACCTCTGTTAACCTCTATTCCTGCTTTTTCGGCAAGTGAGGCTTCGGGTCTAACGCCGACAGCAACAACAAGCAAATCGCAGGCAAGCTTTTTACCGTCATTAAGAGTTACCGAGGTAATCTGCTTTCCCTTTGAAGAAGCTTTTACAACAGTATTTTCAAGGTGGAATTTAATACCGTTATTTTCAAGATGCTTTTTAACCTGCTTTGACGAATTTGCGTCAAGAATTGACGGAAGAACTCTCGGAGCAAGCTCAACAACATCTACGCTTTTACAAATTTTTGCAAGTCCCTCGGCGGCCTTCATACCTATAAGACCTGCGCCGATAACAACGGCTCTCGTTTTTTCGCAGGCAAGCTTTTTAACCTGCTTTGCGGAATCAAGATCAAGGAAGGTGAAGCAATTAGCCTTACCGCTGACATTCTCCATAGGAGGAATGAAGGGCTTTGAGCCTGTGCAAATACAAAGCCTGTCATAAGGATAATTTTTTCTTCCTGCCCTGACGGTTTTCTTATCAGTATCAATAGCTGTTACTTTTGATGAGGTAACAATATTTATATTCTTTTCTTTGTAAAAATAAGGCTTGCGAAGATACATATCGCTCTCTTTAACCTTACCTTTAAGAAAATAGCTTATTGACGGTCTTGAATAAGGCAAATATGCCTCGTCTGTTAAAACGGTAATATCACCTTTTGTATCAACAGTTCTGATTGCCTGTGCGGCAGCAAGACCCGCCGCCGAAGCGCCTATGATAACATATTTCATTATTCGCCACCTCCTGCTTCGAGCCAGAGTAGCGCTCTGTTAGGACAGTTTTTAACGCATGCAGGCTCCTCGCCCTGACATAAGTCGCATTTATATGCAATATTACCTGTTTTTATACAGCCTATCGGGCAAACGGCAAGGCATGTCATACAGCCTATACATTTGCTTTCGTTAACAGAAACAATGCCTGTTTTTTTATCCTTTGTCATTGCCCCTGTTATACAAGCCTTAACGCAGGCAGGGTCGTCGCAGTGACGGCAGTTTACTGCTACAGAGGCAGTCCTGTCGCCGTAAACGGAAATTCTGCTTACAGGAGCAGGATTTTCCGACTTATATGCTTTAATAATATCCTTTGATTTTGAATGAGCTGTTTTGCAGTAAACCTCGCAAAGGCGGCAGTTAATGCAAAGCTCTTCTCTTGCGAATACTTTTTTCATATAAAACTACCTCCTTATTCTCCGGCGTGCTTAATGCCGAGTATTTCAAGCTCTTTATCATTTAAGCCTATACCGCGAAGCATAAGCCTGTTGCCTCTCAATGAATCAACTGAATTGATACCCATACCGCCCATAATTTCCTTAATCTCATGATTCCATGCATCAATAAGATTGTATACTCTTTTATGGGCAATTTCGGGATTAAGTCTTCTTGTAAGCTCGGGTCTTTGGGTTGCAATACCCCAATTGCATTTGCCTGTATTGCAGGTTTGGCACATATGACAGCCCATAGCTATAAGAGGAGCAGACGCAACATAGCAGGCGTCAGCGCCTAAAGCAATTGCCTTAACAATATCCGAGGAGCATCTGAATGATCCTGCCGCCACAAGCGACACGGTTGAACGGATACCCTCGTCGCGCAGTCTTTGATCGGCAGAAGCAAGAGCAAACTCAATTTGAATACCTACATTATCGCGTATTCTTGTAGGAGCGGCACCTGTTCCTCCTCTGAAGCCGTCAATAACAACTATATCGGCACCTGCACGGGCACAGCCTGAAGCAATTGCGGCAACATTATGAACTGCTGCAATTTTAACGGAAACCGGCTTTTTGCCGTCTGTTGCCTGCTTCAAGGACCAAATAAGCTGACGCAAGTCCTCGATTGAATATATATCATGATGCGGTGCCGGTGAAATAGCATCAGAGCCTTCGGGAATCATACGGGCGTTTGATACCTCAACATTTACCTTTTCACCCGGAAGATGACCGCCGATGCCCGGCTTTGCGCCCTGACCGATTTTTATTTCAACGAATTTGGAATTATTAAGGTATCCCTTGTGGACACCGAATCTTCCCGACGCAACCTGAACAACAGCACAATCACCGTAATCCGTAAGGTCAGGATGAAGTCCGCCCTCACCTGTATTAAACAGCGTTCCGAGCTCCTTTGCGGCCATAGCAAGTGATTTTTGAGCATTGAGAGAAATTGAGCCGAAGCTCATTGCCGAAAACATAATCGGTGTTTCAAGCATAACCTGCGGCGGCATTTTTGTAACTGATTTGCCTTTTTTTTCAACCTCAAGTTTTTCGGGCTTTCTTCCCAAAATAGTGCGGATTTCCATAGGCTCACGCAGAGGGTCAATAGACGGATTTGTAACCTGCGAAGCGTTTAAAAGAATTTTATCCCAATAAATAGGATAAGGCTTTGGATTTCCCATAGCCGAAAGGAGCACCGAGCCTGTTTCAGCCTGGCGGCAAATCTCCTGCTGATATTGAGGAGTCCAGTTGGCATTATCGCGGTAGTCGCAAACATATTTTTCAATGCGAAGAGCGCCCGTAGGGCAAAGGTCAACACAGCGATGGCAGGCAACGCAATTATTTGAATTTGCAAGAACTGTTTTGCCGTCATCGTCAAAATAATGACATTCATTTGAGCATTGACGAACGCAACAGCCGCAGTTAATGCAAAGCTCCCTGTCACGGACAATGGTAAACCTTCTTGGAATATAATTAATCATCAGTCCTCATCCTCCTCATCAATTTCAAGAGGAACAAATACAGGCTCTGCACCTGATACAGACCATACCTTTTCGGGATCGGGGCAAATAATTCTTATTGCCGATTCCTCCGAAGCAAAATATGCTCTGTCCCCCTTTGTTGCGGCAGTGAGTGAACGAAGCTTTAATCTGTCGTTTATTGCCAAAAGCCCTTTATTGGAGCCGAGTATAACGGAAAACGGACCGTTAACCAAAGCGCCGTTATATATGGAACGAAGATTAGTGAAATACTCTTTTCTTTCATCATCCATTTTATCAATTTCATCCCATTCGGGTGCTGTAAGCACATCTGCGGCAACCTCTATAGGAAGATTGTGGTGCCTGATAAGATGGTCAAACAGATATGTTATTACTTCAGTATCTGTCTGCATCGTACAAATATAGCCGAACTGCTCAATATATCTGCGGTTGGCGTCATAGGAGGATATTTCTCCGTTATGAACGATTGACCAATCAAGAATATTGAAAGGATGGGCGCCTCCCCACCAGCCCGGTGTATTTGTAGGAAATCTGCCGTGAGCAGTCCAAATATATGCCTCATACTGATCAAGCATATAAAACTCGCCTACATCTTCAGGATAACCGACTGCTTTAAAGCAACCCATATTTTTACCGCTTGAAAAAATATACGCACCCTCAATTTCATTGTTAACTCTTGTTACGCACTGGGCAACATATTCCTGCTCGTCAAGGCGGGCGTTTTTCATCCTTACCCTGTTTGCTTTACCAAAATATCTCCAGATATCAGGTCCTTTTTCAATGGCCGGAATTTTTTTAGTGGGAATTCTCTCGGCAACATCTATATTAAAATGCCTGAAAAGATAATCCTCACACACCTTTCTGGCGTCGCTCGTTTCAAAAAACACATGTATTGCATACTCGTCCTTATGCTCCGGATAAATACCGTAAGCGGCAAATCCGCCTCCGAGGCCGTTTGAACGGTCATGCATAAGAGCAATTGATTTAATAATTTCCGAGCCGTTTATTCTGTTGCCCTTTCTGTCAATGATAGCGGCAATAGCACAGCCTGACGGGATTCTTATTTTTCCCTCTCTTAACATATTCATCTCTCCTTTAAGGTGAACGGTTTTAAAAAAACCTATAACGAATTTTACACCTATATACAGCCCTCAGTCAATAATTCGGGATATAGAAAAATTCACAAATTTTTATCAATTTTATGTATAATATCACAAATTAATTTCAAAATTTTCCAAATTATTGTATAAATATTCGCATATTTTTGTATTTATGGTATAAATATAAATAAGCTCCGGTTCATTACAGAGCCGGAGCCGTAGCTGTATATCAATTATTCCTGTTCGCCCTGCATCGCATCAAATCCGATTTCACCTGTACGAACCTTAACTGCATTTTCGCAATCGTATACAAAGATTTTACCGTCTCCGATTTCACCTGTATAGAGCGCCTTTCTTGCAGCATTAACAACATCCTTAACAGGAACAGCGGCAACAACAATATCAACCTGTACTTTAGGCTTGAGATCCATATTGACCTTAACACCGCGGTAGTATTTATCCTTACCCTTCTGAACGCCGCAGCCCATAACCTTTGTTACAGTCATACCTGTTACGCCGATTTTGTTCATCTCATCTTTAAGGGCATTGAATTTTTCTTCTTTACAGATAATCTGTACTTTAGAAAGCTTGCGCTCGGAAGCGGTATATTCCTCAACAGGCTCAACCTCTGTTGTTACGGTAACAGGAGCTGATGAAATACCCTCCATCATATTAAAGCCTGCATATGCGCTGTCAAGACCGTGTTCATATGAATCAAGACCGCCGATTTCTTCTTCTTTTGTAACTCTTAATCCGATTGTTTTCTTAAGAACTATAAACACAATACTCATTATAACAACTGTATAAAGAGCAATTGCAAACACACCGAGAAGCTGAACGCCTAACTGATGCCAGCCTCCTCCGTAGAAAAGGCCTGTTTCAGTATCGAAAAAGCCCACTGCAATACCGCCCCACATACCGTTGCAGGCGTGAACGGCAACAGCACCAACAGGGTCGTCAATATGAAGAACCTTATCAATAAATTCAACTGCTGCAACAACAAGTATACCTGAAACTACACCTACTACAGTAGCGCCGACTGCGTCAAGATTTGCACATCCGGCAGTAATACCTACAAGACCTGCAAGCGAAGCATTAAGCGTCATTGAAACATCAGGCTTGCCGTCTTTAATCCATGTAAATATCATTGTTACGCAGGAAGCCACAGCAGGGGCAATTGTTGTTGTAAGAAATACTGCCGAAAGAGAGCCGACGCCGTCTTCAAGAGACACGCAGGCAGCACCGTTAAAGCCGTACCAACCAAACCAAAGGATAAAGCATCCTAAAGCTCCGAGAGTAAGTGAGTGACCCGGTATAGCGTTAATTTTTGTAACCTTGCCGTTTTTATCTCTTTCATACTTTCCGATACGGGGACCGAGCAATGCCGCACCGATAAACGCTGTTATACCGCCGACCATATGAATAACCGAAGAGCCTGCGAAATCAACATAACCGAGCTTTGCAAGCCAGCCCTCACCTGTCGGATTCCATACCCAGCCTGCTTCAATCGGATAAACAACTGCGCTGATTACACCGCTGTAAATACAATAAGTAATGAATTTGGTTCTCTCCGCCATTGCGCCCGAAACAATTGTGGCCGCAGTAGCACAGAAAACAAGGTTGAATACAAATGTTTTTGAATCAAAATTTGAAAAATCCGTAAAGATTTTCATATTCGGAACGCCTATTATGCCGAACACATAATCCTCGGCAAGCATCAAAGCGCCGCCTATGAGCATAAACATAACTGTACCGATACAAAAGTCCATAAGGTTTTTCATTATGATGTTACCTGCATTTTTTGCTCTGGTGAAGCCTGTTTCAACCATTGCAAAGCCGCACTGCATAAAGAACACCAACGCCGCACCGATGAGAAACCATATTCCCCATACATCATTGCTAATACTTTCTAATGTCATTTTTTCTCCTCCTCCATTGATTTATATGACAGATAGAAATAAAAAAACAGGGTATCCGTCTTATAACGGACACCCCATTGTGTCTGAATTTATTAAACTATTAAACCGGCGCCGCGTTAAACAGACGCCGGCTTAATAAATGGCATAAATGCCATAAGAGAGGGTTAATTAATATCTGATGATATACTGATCAATTTCCCACTGAGAAATCTTTGTGCGGTAATCATCCCATTCAGCCTTCTTGCCTTCGATATAAGCATTAAATACATGGTCGCCGACTGTTTCTTTAATAAACGGATCAGCCTCAGCTTCTTTAATAGCTTCTTCAAGTGAGCCAGGAAGGCAATCAATGCCTCTTTCCTCAAGCTCCTCTGCCGAAAGATCAAATACATTGTAATCAACTGAAGGAGCAGGCTCCATACCTTTTTTAATACCGTCAAGACCTGCTGCAAGGCAAAGCGCCATTTCAAGATAAGGGTTACATGTAGGATCAGGGCAACGAAGCTCTACACGGGTACCCATTCCGCGTGATGCAGGAATACGAACAAGGCAGGAACGGTTTGATGCAGACCATACAAGATATGACGGAGCCTCATAACCCGGAACAAGCCTCTTATATGAGTTAACGGTTGGGTTTGAGTAAACAGCAATACCCTTAACATGAGCCATGATACCTGCGATGAAGCTGTAAGCAACCTTGCTGAGTCCGTCAGGGCTTTCAGGGTCATAGAAAGCATTTACAACCTTACCGTTTTCATCTGTCGTTGTGAGTGACATATTTGTGTGCATACCCGAGCCGTTGATACCGTAAATCGGTTTAGGCATAAATGTAGCGTGAAGGCCGTGCTTTGTTGCATATGTTTTTACAACATGCTTGAATGTCATTACACGGTCAGCTGTTGTCATAACCTCGTCGAACTTAAAGTCAATTTCGTGCTGACCCTCGGCAACCTCGTGGTGAGAAGCCTCAATTGTGTAGCCCATTTCTTCAAGAGCAAGGCAGATATCGCGACGGCAGTTTTCGCCGTGGTCAACAGGGTTAAGGTCAAAATAACCACCCTCGTCACCTGTAGTAGTTGTCGGATTGCCGTCCTCGTCAAGCTTAAAGAGGAAGAATTCACATTCAGGACCTACATTAAATGTATAGCCCATTTCAGCTGCCTCGTCCATAACCTTTTGGAGAACATTTCTCGGGTCACCGAGGAAAGGTGTTTCATTATCTGCACAATATACAGAGCAGATAAGACGGGCTGTCTGTGCGTTCTGATGCTTTCTCCAAGGGAAAATTGCCCAAGAATCATAATCAGGATG
The DNA here is from genome assembly GCA_051881215.1 of Eubacterium sp. GTDB lineage: Bacteria > Bacillota > Clostridia > Oscillospirales > Acutalibacteraceae > Eubacterium_R. Next base: position 14,511 of record JBJEPL010000126.1, read on the forward strand.
AAGATACATATCTGACTCATCAATACGAACAAAGCCGTCGATTGAAGAGCCGTCAAACATGCATTCGTTATCAAGCGCTTTTTCAAGCTGCGAGCTTGTAATAGCAACATTTTTCATAATACCGAATACATCGGTAAACTGAAGTCTGATAAATTCTACGCCGTTTTCTTCGGCACTTTTAAGGATGTCTTCCTTTGTGTACTTACTCATAGTAAATACTCCTCTCTTTATTTTTTAATAATAAAAAATGAGGGCGCTCCGATATAACGGAACGCCCTCGTTCTTAATACACTCTCATTATACATATGGGCAATAAAAT
>JBJEPL010000127.1:0-14751 GCA_051881215.1 Eubacterium sp.
ACAAATGGATTCAGTTTTCATGGGTTAAATGAAACATTTTTTTGACATTAATATATTTATAATGTTATAATGAGCTTTAAACAGTTAAGGAGAGCAGGTATGAAGCGGTTTATTTCCTTTTTTATCACCCTTGTTCTTGTTATCACAACAGGAGCTTTTGAGGTATCGGCAAAAGAAAAAATCTCATTAAATATTTCGTCAGGCGATGAGTCCGTTTCAATTTCAGACAAGCTTTACGGCGCTTTTATTGAGGATATCTCATATGCCTGCGACGGCGGTCTGGTGTCAAACCTTGTTAATAATAATTCATTTGAATATGAGTTTAATAAAACAACGGCGTGGAAAAGCAGCGGTCTTGCTTCTCTTGAAACGGCAAGCGAGGAGCCGATGAACAAGTCAAATCCAACCTATGCCGTAATAACTGCCGACGGAAATGCAAGCATTACAAATCTCGGCTATACGGAGCTTTATAAGTATAAAACCTATGAGATAGACGAGAAAATAGCGTCAACACCCGATATGGGCTTTAAAGCAGATGTAAAGTATGATTTTTCCTGCTATATAAATAATCAGGATTTTGACGGAACGATAAGCGTTTATCTTGACTCTGATAAAAACAGAAACAACATAACACAGATCAGTATTGAAAATAACGCAAGGGGAGTATGGAGCAGGATTGATACAACGCTTACTTCAAATGCAACAGAGGACGGCGGACTGACAATAGAGTTTAACGGCAATGGTACTCTTTACATAGATTTCGTAATGCTCGTGTCGCAGGACAGCTACGGATACGGTACGCAGGAATGGAAATACACAACGCTTAGAAATGATTTATTTACTGCTTTGAAGCAGATGAATCCTGCGTTTATAAGATTCCCCGGCGGTTGCCTTGCAGAGGGTGACAGTCTTGAAAATCTTTATGACTGGAAAGAAACCATCGGACCTCTTGAGGAAAGAGAGCAGTTTTATAATCTCTGGAAGGACGATGTCGGAAGAGATTACATAAATACCATGGCAATGGGATATCACGAATATTTCCAGCTTTGCTCCGATATAGGTGCAGAGCCTATCCCTATTCTCAATGTGGGGCTTACCTGTCAGGGCAGATGTGCGTATGACGATTATGTTATAGCCTTGAAAAAGACTTATATGAGCGATGACGAATGGGAAAAATACCTTACCCAAACGCGCAATATCGCAGAGGAAAACACGCAGGAGCGTGATAATTTTACTGATTATATCAACGGCTTAAATATAAAATCGCAGGAGGATTTCGAGGCGTATCTTGATACGATTGCTTTAAGACCCGGCACAAAAGAGTGGGAGGCATATGTTCAGGATATTCTTGATTTGATTGAATACGCAAACGGCGATTCAACAACCACCTATTGGGGCGCATTAAGAGCCGCAAACGGAAGTACACAGCCGTTTAATCTGAAATATATAGGCCTCGGTAACGAAAACTGGGGAGAGGTTTACGAGAGGAATTTCAAAGAGCTGTATAAAGAAATAAAAAAGGTATATCCGGATATCACGGTAATTTCTTCAGCCGGAAATTCGCTTGAGGGTGACGCCTATGACGATAATATGAGCTGGATTAACGAGGATTACAGCGATACAATCGTTGACGAGCATTATTACACGCGCGACGGATATCTTTTTGACCATAATGACAGATATGACAGCTTTGACAGAGAGCAGGCGCATATTTTTGTAGGCGAATATGCCGCAACGGCAAAGGGCGTAGGAACTCTTGAAACAAAATCAAATATGCTTGAGGCTGTTGAGGAGGCAAGCTATCTTACCGGAATTGAGCGAAACGGCGATGTTGTGGATATGACCTCATATGCGCCGACATTTGCAAAGGTTAACGCGCAATGCTGGGATATCAATCTAATATGGTTTGATTCGCAGGAGATTGTGCTCACTCCGAGCTATTATGTTCAAATGCTGTTTTCAAATAACTGCGGTACAAAATATCTTAAATCGGTATTTGATAACGGCACAACAGTTCAAAACGGCATATATGAATCGGTAACCGTTGACGAGAAGAACGAGGTCCTTTATATCAAGCTTGTCAATGCAAGCGGAAAAAGCAGTACCGTAGATGTAAATTTAACCGATTTCGGCAGTATAAACAGGGTATCTGCGCAGTCTTTAAACTCCTCATATAAATCAGCCTGTAACGAAATCGGAAGAAATACAACCTTCCCTGAAGAGTATGATTTAAATGTTGGCAGTCAAAATACAGTAAGCGTTGATATGAATAAATATGATGTGACTGTTTTAAGAGTTGCATACGGCAGTAATAACGGCGATACACTTTACAGCATTTCAAATAACCTTGAAGGCAGTATGGCTTCCCCGTCTGCATATCTGCCTGCGGCGGTTAAGGGCGCTGTTGCAGGAGCTTCGGTCGGAGCAGTTGTAATAATAGCCGCGGCAGCAGGAATTGCTGTATTAATAAAAAAGAAAAAGTCAAAGAAGAATGATAACTGATGAATATTACCTTTTATTCAAATGTAACAACTAAAGAGGAAGTTTTAAAGCATATCCCCCAAATGGCAGAGCATAATGTTTCCTTTTTCAAGCTAAAGGATACAGAGCAGATGATAAGTCAGGCAAAGGATACGCAGATATTGTTTGCCGACGCTATGGCGGTTGTTGATAAAAATGTTATTGACAATATGCCAAAGCTTAAGCTGATACACTCCGAAGGAGTGGGCTATCAAGGCTTTGATATTGAATATGCTACGCAAAAAGGAATTGCTGTTTGCAACAATAAGGGCGTTAATGATACTGCGGTTGCCGAGGACGCATTGCTTTTGATGCTTGCCTGCCTAAAGTCGCTCGTAACAGGGCATCAAAGTGTTTATGACGGGCGGCAGATTGAGGTGAAAAAGGCATCGTTCGGTGTTGTTAGAGAATTGAGCCAGTGCACCGTCGGGCTTATAGGCTTCGGTGATATTGCAAAGGCTACCGCTAAATTCGCAAATGCTCTGGGAGCGAGAGTTATATATACAAACAGAACAAGATATAAAGACCTTGAGCAGGAATACGGCGTTACCTACTGCGATATGGACACGCTTCTCGAAGAGTCGGATTTTGTTTCGCTTCATGTTGCCGTAACAGACGACACAAAAGAAATGGTAAACAGTAAATTTCTCAAAAAGATGAATAAAAACGCTTATCTGATAAATACCTCAAGAGGTGATTTGGTTGACAACAGGGCGCTTTTAAACGCCTTGCTCAATGAGGAAATAGCGGGTGCAGGTCTTGATGTAATATCGCCCGAGCCTGTGACGGCAGATAATATTCTTCTTGATGAAAGAATAAAGGATAAATTAATTTTAACGCCTCATATTGCAGGAATTACAAACCTTACGGTTAAAAAAATTTATGCTAATATATGGGAAAATGTTGAAAGATTTATGCAAAACAAGAAATTAAGGAATAAGGTGAATTAAATGAAAAAATTTTTAAGCATTGTTTTATCGGTATTGGTTGTAATCAGCCTTTTTTCAGGCTGTTCTAAAAAGGAGTACACATTTGAAAATACCGCAAAGGAGGGAGAGATTTCCGTTGTTTCGTTTAACTGCGCAGCTCCTTGGGGGAATGTGCTTAAGGGTACCTCTTCTTCAAAAAGAGTAAAGCGCTTTGCGGCATATATGAATGCTGTTAAGCCCGATTCAATCGGCACGCAGGAAATGAATCAGGAATGGGTTGACAGCCTTGCCGAAATTATGAGCGACTATGATTGCTACGCAGTTGCACGCGGCGGCGACGATAATGAAAAAAAGAGCGAAATGAACGCCATTTTCTGGAATAAAGAAAAGTTCTCCTGTATTGCAAGCAACACCTTTTGGCTTACAGAAACTCCCGACGAGGAAAGCAAATATGACGGCGCAGGCTGCAACAGAATTTGCTCATATGTTGTATTGCAGAATAACAGCACCGGCGAAAAGTATATTCATATGAATACTCATCTTGATAATGCGAGTGCCGAGGCGCGCGAATTCGGCGCAAAGCTTATTATGCAGAAATTAGAGGAATTTCAGTCATTAAGCGATTTTAATGTAATGCCGGTTGTTTTGACAGGCGATTTCAACGATACAGCTCAAAGCGAGCCTTATAATATTATTACAAAAACCCTAAAGGATTGCTCGTCTGCTTCAAATGAAAAAGCATCGGCAACCTATACCGACTGGGGAAAAGCTACAGACGGCGAGCCGATAGATTTCATCTTCTCAAGCAACGACGCAGTATCATATGCTGTATTAAACGATATATCAAACGGTTATATTTCAGACCATTACGGAATATTCTCAATTATTAAGCTGTAATGCTTTGCCACTTTTTTTAACATCAGCAATGCAAAAATGCAACTAAATGCTACAGAATTTCCACTTTATTATATGGTATTAATTAGACCTCTTTGGTATTATTTAACCGAGGTGATTAAATGAATTTAGAAACAGGAAAAAGGCTGTATGAATACAGAAAGCTTAACGGCTTCTCTCAAGAGGAGCTTGCGGAAAAGCTCGGCGTCTCCCGACAGACGATATCAAAATGGGAGCGTGCCGAAAGCAGTCCGGATACCGATAATCTGATTGCTTTGTCAAAGCTTTACGGAATTACTATTGATGAGCTTGTCAATATCGGCGAAGCCCCAAAAAAGACATACTATACGCCCGATGATACAGAAAATGAAGCAGACGATGATAATTCAAACGGCAAAAAGACCGATGTCAGCTTCAAAAACGGTATTCATGTTCACGACGGAAAGGATAATGTCGATATAGATTTCACGGGTATACATGTTGAAAGCAAAAACGGCGACAGCGTGCATATCGGAGGTGACTGCGGAGTCAATGTCAAGACCGGTAAACCGCCGAAAAATCCGTTATTCAATATTCTTATACCGATTGCGGCAGTTATATTTTATCTGTTAGTCGGCTTCACTCTTGACAGGGGCTGGGCAATAGGCTGGATAGTATTTTTATTTATTCCTATTATTAATACGGCTTATACGGCAATAGTGACTAAAAATCCTTCCCACTTTTCATATCCTGTTTTGGCAACCGTTATATTCCTGCTTTTCGGAATGATTTGCGGAGTCTGGCACCCAACATGGATAATATTTATAACAATTCCTGTTTATTATGCTTTGTGTGACGCTGTTAAAAAAAGCCGCAGGGAAAACCAAAGCGGAGAAGCAACATACTATTCTCCCGACGCTATTGACGCAATTGATGAAAAGCCAAAAAATAATACCCTGCCGAAAATTCTGACTGCTGTTTTATCGGTTGTATTTGTTTTGATAATCGGACTGATTTGCATTATAAGCCTTTACAGCGCCAATACAAAATCTAATACGGGGATTGCTTTAAGCAAGCTCGTTGACTATGATAACGGCGATGAATATGCGGTGGGCGGCGCTTTTCTTGATCCCGATTCATTCGATAATATTTATATCGACTGGGTCGATGGCGATGTTGATATCGAATATTATAACGCAGAGCAGATATCTGTATCCGAAACGGAAATGAAAAATGAAGATTATCAGCTTCGTTATTGCGTTAAGAACAATGAACTGCGGATTGAATACTGCAAATCGGGCTTGAGGATCGGACCTAATAAGGATAAAAATCTGACTGTCCGTATCCCGAAGGACAAGGCATTTTATAATGTCGATATTATCAGCGTTTCAGCCGATGTTAATGTTGACGGTCTTGTAGTTGAAAATATAATGAACTTTGAAAATGTCAGCGGAAAGATTGATGCTTTAGGTAGCTTCAATTCAATTTACCTTAACAATGTAAGCGGTGATGTTGCAATAACCGGCATCAGAGAGCTTAACAGCTTCAAGGCTGATACCGTCAGCGGCGATTGCAAAATAACGCTTCCTGCAAATACAACGGGATTTACCGTGAATTACAATACCGTTTCAGGAGATATATCGGCAGAGTCCTTTGACGGATATGAAAGTGAAAAATTCGGAAGCCACAGCCATGTTTATAACGACGGCTCAACGAATATAGAGTTTGACTCCGTCAGCGGTGATTTGGAAATAGAAAAGCAGAATTGAGTTGTCTCAATTCTGCTTTTGTTATGTATGAATTATCAAAATTTCTATTTAATTTTTTTCTTTTTACCCTTTACATAGATATCAACGATTTTTGCGTCGGGGTATTTCAGAATATTCTTGTCAAGTACAATAAAATCGGCGCTTTCGCCTTCCTTTAAAACATTGCAGCAGGCATTTTTATAATCAACAAAAGCCTTATCGTTTATTATAGGAATTACCGCTTTGCCCTCGAGGTCAACAACCTTTTCATCTCTGTAGCAAAGTGGAATGCTGTAGCCGACATATGCAATGCTTTTACCGCCGACAACCATTACCGAATAAGTAATATCATGCTCATCAAACGAAATGAAATCCGCGTTTGTGAAAACAATCATATAATCACCCTAAAGCAATAATAATACAAAGGCTGTAATTTGTCAAATTATTGCTGTTTATGTAAGTGCTCAAGAGAATATATTTTTATCAAAGCTCGCTTACATATTTATTGATTTTATCGGTAATCGGCTTTGCTTCTTCGTATGATACAGGCAAAAAAGGCTTTCTTGGCTGACCGCATTCGATTTTGAAGCGCTGTGAAATAACCTGCTTTGCCGCGCCGTAAAGAGATTTGCACGAAAGCAGTGAGAAAATACAGTCGTTGATTTTAAACTGCAAGGCCTTTGCCTCTTCAATTTTATTTTCATTTATGAGGCTGTTGAGCTTAACAAAAAGCTCCGGCATACAGCCGTATGTTCCGCCTATTCCGGCGTCGGCGCCCATAAGCCTGCCGCCGAGAAATTGCTCGTCGGAGCCGTTGAATATTACGAAATCCTTTCCTGCCGCCTGCCTGTATCTCTCCATAAGATAAACCGGCTCTGCCGAATTTTTAACGCCTATTATCTTTTCATTTTTTGCAAGCTCTGCAAGCATTTGCGGTGAAAGGTCAAAGCCTGTAAGCTGCGGTATGTTGTAAATAATAAAGGGAAGCGATGTTGAATCAACAATTGATTCCCAGTGAAGCCCAACGCTCTCCTGCGGAAGATGATAATATACGCAGGGAACGGCGCTGATTGCGTCAACGCCTATGCTTTCGCTGTGCTTTGCAAGCTCAATGCTCTCTTTTGTGGAGGGGCATCCGATGTGAACGATAACAGTAAAATCATCGCCTGCCGCTTCCTTAACCGCCTGCGCAACCTGCTTTCTCTCGGAATTAGAAAGTAAAAAGCCCTCTCCTGTTGAGCCGCAGGCATAGACGCCTTTAACTCCGAGAGATTTGTATATTTTTACAAGCTCCTTTATTTTTTTCTCGTCAATATTATCATTGCTGTCATAAATTGCATTTAAAGCGCAGAAAACACCCCTGAATTTAGCTAAATCTGTCATAATTATTACCGCCTTGTTTTTAAATGTCAATGTGATTTTATCATATTAATATTCGATATTCAACATTTACCTGATTGACTTATTAAAAAATCATTGGTATTATTATATTATGGTGAAGAAAATGACTAATGAAGAGATTATGCAGAAAATCAAAGGCGGGCTTATCGTTTCCTGCCAGGCTCTTGAAGCAGAGCCTCTCTATGACAGCTATATAATGTCTAAAATGGCTTGGGCGGCGTATTTGGGAGGAGCAGTAGGCATCAGAGCAAATACGGTTGTCGATATAAAGGCAATTAAAGAGAGGGTGCCCGAATTACCCGTTATAGGCATTATCAAGCAGGTTTACGCTGACAGCGATGTTTATATTACCCCTACAATGAAGGAGGTAGACGCGCTCGTTGAAATCGGCTGCGAGATAATTGCTGTTGACGCAACAAAAAGATTAAGACCGTCAGGCGTAAGCTTTGAGCAGTTTTTTAAAGAGGTTAGGGCAAAGTATAAAAATCAGCTTTTTATGGCTGATACAAGCTGCTTTGAGGAGGGCAGGCTTGCCGAAGAGCTCGGCTTTGATTTAATAGGCACTACTATGGCGGGATATACTCCTTATACCAAAGGAACTTCTTTACCCGACTATAATTTAATGAGCCGTTATGTTAACGAGCTTAATACTCCCGTAATTGCCGAGGGAGGTATTTGGGCTCCCGATGAGCTGAAAAAAGCAATTGATTTGGGCGTCCATTCGGCAGTTATCGGAACCGCAATTACACGACCTATGGATATAACAAAGAGATTTGTTGACGCATTAAACAAATAAACATTGGAGGAATAATTTATGAAAAAAGTAGTTAAATCACTGTTTTGCTCCCTGCTTGCGATGATATTGATATTCTCATCGGCAACAGTTGCAATGGCTAAGGAAAAGGTTACGCCTGTCATTCTTGTTCACGGACTCGGCGCTAATCCCATTTATGAAAATCCGAATACAAAAAATGAAAAAGAGCTTCAAAATCTCGGTATGGGCGATTTGCCGGGTGATATCCTTTCAATACCTGAAATCACAACCGAAGTTCTCAAAATGGCAACAGGCAAAAAGGTTAATACCGAAAGGTTTTTGAGCGGACTTGCAGAATATGCTCAATCGGCTCATATGAATTGCGACAGCGACGGAAATCCTCCTGCAAATGAGGGCATAAATAATTATTGGACGGATTCACTTGCAAATCATAAAAGCTATTATAAGGATGCAACATCAAATGAGCCTGCAATTGCAAGGCAGCTTTGTAAATCAATCGGCGCAAAAAATGTATATTTGTTTAACTATGACTGGCGTGTTGACATATGCGAAACTGCTGAAAAGTTGGATGATTATATTGATATAGTTAAATCAAATACAGGTTCAAAAAAGGTTACTCTTATCGGTTGCTCGCTCGGAGGTAGTGTGCTTTCTGCTTATATTGATGCGCACAAGGGCGATAAGGAGCTTGACCGCTGCGTTTTTGTAAATCCGGCATATATGGGCGTTGATGTTGCAGGCGCCTATGCAAAGGATATTGTGTTTGACAAAACTGTTATTAAAAATTATTTAAGCGTTATGTCAGAGAATGCCGATGACAGCACGCAGGCATTTTTATATTCCTTTGTTTCGGGAATGACAGACGGTATTCTTGACGGCGTTATAAAATATATGCAGGGCATTGTTAAAAACGAAAAGCTGTTAAACAGAGTATATCTTGAGGTTTTGTATCCGCTTTTGGGCAATGTTCCGTCACTTTGGGAGTGCATACCATACAATACCTTTAACAAGGCTGTTAAAGAAATGAGCGCAATAGGCTTTTTGGATAAATCAAGCGGACTTTATAAAAAAATAAGCAATTATCACAAGGTTCAGGGAAGATTAAAGAGCAATTTAAAGGCAATCAAAAAGCAGGGCGTTCAGGTAGCAATCTTTGCAAACTACGGCTTGTCGGGAATACCTATTACTTCAAAGAGCTCAAATCAGACAGATTCTCTTATTGATGTTAAATATGCGTCAGCAGGAGCAACCGTTGCAAAATACGGCAAAACGCTCAAGTCAAAGGGCAAGTATGTGTCAGGCGATAAGGCTATTAACGCAAAAACCTGTGCTCTTCCTGACAACACTTGGTTTATCAAGAATATCGGCCATGTTGGATTTTCATATAATTCCAAAGCAACACAGCTTGTTGTAAATCTTACAGTCGGCAAGGTTAAGTGCAGCTTAAGCGCTGTTAAGAAAAAATATAAGTATTCTCAATTCCTTTCAGCCGATGCAAACCAGAAGCTGACAAACATATAATTTAATAAACATATAAAATAAAACTGCTTGTATAAATTTATACAAGCAGTTCTTTTATTTCCATAATAATTTTTACATTATATCTTTGTGCATTTCGATTTTGTCATCGCTGATATTTGCGATAACTCCGTTGCAGTCGGCGGTACAGATGATTTCAGCCTTTGAAATATTTTTAAGCTTTGCTTTTACATCGGGATAAATTGCTTTTTCCCAGTTGCAAACAACTGCGTAATCGGGATTAAGTGATTTCGCAAGCTTTATAGAGGTTGAGCCGAAATATCCGTGATGACCTACCTTGAGAATATCAACCTTGCCGATTTTCTGCGATATTCTTTTTTCGTCGCCGTCTTTATAATTCATATCTCCGGCAAGAACTGTTCTTGTTTTTCCAAGCTCAACGAGAGTAACAACGGAATTGACATTTTCTCCGAATTTTAATCTGCGCTTTTTGTATGCACCGTTAAAGAATGTTATTTTAAAATCTCCGAGGTTAACAACATCGCCGTCAAAGCTTTCAATAAGCTCAACGCCGTTTTTCTTTATTGCGTCAAGCATTTGGGTGTAAACCTCAACATTATCCCACGATTTTCTTTCATAAAAGAAGATATCCTCTTCCTTATACGGCTTGAGATATGCGGCTTTAACATTGATATTCGGATGATTTATAACAGTATCAAATCCGCCGATATGATCGGAATGGCAGTGGGTGCCTAATACAAAATCAATATTAACCATATTATTGCCGTCTGAAAAATTATCAAGAAGATATTTTACAACAACATCTTCATAGCCCTTTAAGTTGAGATGGGGCTTGTCGGCAGGATAATCGGTGTCCTCTGCCGCGTCAACCATAGCAATATGATTATTGCTTTCAAGTATTATACAGTCAGAGTGGCCTGTGTTTAAAAAATGTATTTTACCGTTCATAATTATACCTCAATATAATTTTTAAGTATGTAATCAATATTGCTTTCGTTATTTGAACAGATAATACCGCTTGCCGCTTGCTTGAGCTTTTCATCGGCATTTTTTACGGCAAGGCAGGTATCTATAACCTTAAACATTGAAATGTCGTTTTTACTGTCGCCTGTAACAATAATTTCATCAGGTGAAACATTGAGGGCCTCGCAAAGGCTTGTTATTGCGCTTCCCTTGTCAACGCCCTTTTTCATTATCTCAAGATTGTTTATCATTGATGTTGTAACGGTAATATCGTCAAACCGGTTTAAAATCCTCCAGCATTCCTGACGCTCATCCTCATTGCGGAAGAATACATCAAAAATTTCAACCTCTCTTTCGGTGTCGAGAAAGCTGTCAAAATCCTTAACACCTACTCGTGTTAAATCCATAACAGGGTGATAGTATTCTTCGATTTTGTAATAGTTATAGGCTTCTTTGTTAATATTTTTTTTGTCGGTTACTGGATAGCCTCCGCAATACACCTCAATCATTGTTGTATATCGGTTGAGAATATCAAAAATCTCTTTTGCTCTTTGCTTTTCAATACAGCTTTTAATCGACTTGTTTGTCTTTTTACTGTGGATTACGGCTCCGTCGGAATAGATAATATAGTCTATATCCTCGCATTCTAAAAGAGATTTCGGCATTTCATATAAGGTTCTGCCTGTTACGGGTATGAATTTAATACCCATTTCGTTAAGCCTTTTTATAGCTTTAAAATTTTCATCGCTGACCTGCGAATTGTCATTTAATAATGTTCCGTCGAGGTCGCTTGCAACAATTTTATATTTGGACTGCATAAGAAATTACTCCGTTGTTTTTTTCTTTCTGTGGATTACAAAGCGGTTTAAAGGATATGTCCAGATAGTAGGAACGGTCATAACCACAAGCTTTGTGAGCATTACGATTAATACGCTGTCATATCCCTTGTTTTGGATAATTGTTCCGAGAAAAGCACCGAACCAAGTGTTGAAGGCAATGGTGCATATAACCATTATAGCATAAAGTATAGTGGATAAAACAGGGTTGGCGTCTGCCTTAAAGGTTAGCTTTCGGTTCATAATATAAGCCGCAGCATAGCCTATAACCGCCGAAATGAAATATGAATACATATATCCCTTGTATTCTATTCCGAGAAAGGCGAGCACAGCGTTATCGGTTACCGGAACCTGATTGAGCGAACGGAATACACCGTACTGCAAAACGGCGAAAACAGCCATTTCAAGTATTGATGTGCTTGCGCCTGTAAAAGCAAATTTAATAAATTTCCATATTTCTGCATGCTTTTGAATAAATGCAACGAATTTTTCCTTAATGGTTGGTTTTGATTCTGCCATAAACATACCTCACACAGTTTTGTAATATTGGTATTCTAACATAATGTTGTAAAAAAAGTATATAATTAATGTTAAATCTATGTCAAATATTTTAGAATTTTAAAACTGTATACTGAAAAATAGTCAAAATTGTGTATTGAAAAAATATACACATCATAATACAATGTAGAAAAATTTAGGAGATGATTTTATGGCAAATTCGGAAACAAAAAAGAAAGTTAATGTCAGGGCGATATGCTTTACTGCAATAATGGCGGCGCTGATTTTTGTGTTTACATACACCTTTAAAATACCGCTTGGTAACGGATATACGCATCTCGGCGACAGCATTATATTCCTTTCAATAGCGTTAATCGGCTCAAAAAGGTCAAGCTTTGCTGCAGGCTTGGGAGCAGCCTTGGCAGATATTATAGGCGGATATGCCGTTTGGGGATTGCCTACATTTATTATAAAATTCGGTATGGCTTTAATTTGCGGAATTTTTGCAGAAAAGCTGTTGAAAAACAAAACACTCGGTTATATAGTAGGCTGCATCATCGGCGGTGCTTTCCAAATCGGAGCCTACACTCTGGCAAAGGTTATTCTTTTTGACAGGGCATATGCCGTTTCAACGCTTCCTACCCTTTCACTTCAGACAGTAGTAGGTATAGTAATTGCTCTTGTGTTCATTTTTGTATTTAACAAGAGCGGTGCAACAAACAAATTGAAGAAAATAGCTAAAATTTAGTATCGGGAGGAATATTCTATGAAAAAGATTGACGCTCATTCACATATCGGCGATTTCGGAGGCTGGGCAGGACTTGCGTTTACAAAGGAGCGCCTTATTGAGCAGATGAAGGAATACGATATTGAAAAAACATTTCTTGTTGCTTCATCATTTCAAAATAACGATGATGTTGTTGAAACCTTTCAGGCATATCCTGATAAAATAGTTCCGTTTGTATGGCTTAATCCGGCACTTGACGATGTTGAAAAAAAGCTTGATAAATATATAAATAAAGAGGGATTTAAGGGTATAAAGCTTCATCCTCTGTTCAATGCCTATGTTGCAGATGATGAAATAGTGTATCCGGTTATGGATTTTGCGCGTGAATATGATGTTCCTGTTTTCATTCACTGCGGTCATCCGCCGTATTCTTTACCGTGGAGCATAGCCTTGCTTGCAGAAAAATATCCTGATGTAAGAGTAACTATGATACATATGGGGCACGGCCACGGCGTTTATATAGACGCTGCGCTGAAGATGGCAAGAAGATATGATAATATTTATCTCGAAATGAGCGGAATGCCTATGGGAAGCAAAATCAAAGAGGCTTATGAAACCGTAGGCAAGGACAGAATAATGTTCGGCATTGATTCTCCGTTCCATCATCCGACAGTGGAAATCCAAAAGGTTTTAACAAGCGGACTTGATGAAAAGGCGCAGGAGGATGTATTTTACAACAACGCTAAAAAATTATTGAGATTATAACGGATAATATCATTAAAGGCACAAGCTTTTGCTTGTGCCTTTTTTGTAAGAAATATATTATTTGTAATCCTCAATTGTTTGCTGAATGGTTTTCTTGTTGCCGTCTTTGTCGGTAACTATTATTTCGGGATACCATTGAGCGGAATATTTATATGGGTTTTCCTGATTGTTTTCATCGTAAATTGCCTGCTGAAGACGGATTTTTTCCTTTTCCTTTGCTGTAGGCTTGTTATCCGGATTATCGCGCATAACACCAACAACTACAAAACGGTAATCCTCTCTGTAATCGGTAGGGCAGGAAAGCGTGAGCAGGGTATCGTTTCTCGTGATTGTGACTCCCGTATCATAAATAAAGCGGGCATCGAGCCTGTCAATGAAATCGGAATAGCTTTTGTCGGTCATAACCTCAGTTACATTGTAAGGGAAAATATAACCGCCGTCGTCGGCTTCATTTGTGTTAGTATAAAAAGCACCGACCACCTTGAAGGTGTATTCGTTAAAGAAGTCCGAATAGCTTATGAAGCCTGATGATGCGTTATATGAGTCTGCGTCTTTATAAAGCTCTTCTATTTTGCTGTCCTGCATATAGACAACATAGTTAAAGGTTTGAGCATTGCTGAAGCTCTGCTCCCTGTAAGGCAGGGTTTCATTTTTTTTGGAGCTGACAAGGGATTTAAAGGATAAATCGCTGATTTCAATAAAGCTGTCGGCATTCTTGTTTTCTGCGTATATATCGCAGTATTTTTCCATAATTCCGACCGGAAATTCAACATCGGGATATTTTTCCTCATAAGGCTTCAGGTATGCTGTTTTTGACTCGTTGACAGCAAATACTATAGCTGCTGTTGCGGCTGCGGCAAGAGCAATTACACCCAAGGCTATAAAGAACCTTTTATTGAAAAGCTTTTTAAAATCCGGCTTTTTAAGCTTTGCTTTTTTCTTCTCCTTTTTAGGCTTTTCTTTTTTTACTTTTTTCTTTAATGCCTTTTTCTCTTTCGGTGCATCTTCATCATTTTTTGCAAAATCAATTTTTTCGCCCTTGATTTTATTTTCGGAAGACGGGGATTGCTCCAATGTCTCTCTTTTTTGCTTTTGGTTTTGAAATTCGGCAAGAATCTTGCCGATATCGTCGTTTTGTTCGCTCATATTATTTAATAATTACCTTTTTTACATTATTTATTGCATCGTCAATAAGCTCATCAAGATTTTCTATGCG
>JBJEPL010000128.1:0-14578 GCA_051881215.1 Eubacterium sp.
TTTTTAAAGGTTTGCTCATCAGCCGCGACATTGATTTCGGAAATTCCCTTGAGCTCTTTATCCTCTTTATATACTGCGTCCCAAAAAGCGTGGTGGCCTATATATGTAACCGATGACGGAATATACATATATGTAAGTCCTCTGTTATAATAGAAGCAGTCGGAACCGATATATTCAAGCCCTTCGGGAAGCGAATTATAAATGCTCGACATAGAATCAATTGATTTATATGTTACATCTGTAATTGCACTGTCTGTTGTATAGCTGTAAATATTAAGAAGAACCGTGTTTTTAAATACAGCCATTGATTCCATTGTTTTTATACCCTCGGGAAGATAGAGGTCTGTAATATTTGAATATGCAAACGCAAGCTCGCCCACCTTTGTAACAGTTGAAGGAACAACATATGTCCTTACAACTTTGTTATATTCGGCAAGAAATGCCTCGTCATATCTCTGTGTTGTACCCCAAAGCTCCTCCATAGGGTTTCCGTCATCATCAAGGAGGTTATCATATCCTGTCTGCGCTCTGATATATTTATCGTGGTCATTAGGATAGAACACAATCTCTGTTAAATCCTTTGTATAAATAACACCGTCGATATCGCAGTAGTATGGGTTTTCATCATCAATCCAAACATTCTGAACCCACCAACAGCTGTATATTGATTTTCCGTCAATTGATTTGACATCTTTACCAAAGGAAATTGTGTTTAATTTTTCATCGCAGTTAAAGGCATATTCATCAATAACTGAAATCGGCTTTGATGTGTCCTTTTCACCGGTTTCCAAATCCACAACATAGTCTATGGTGATATCAGTGATATCTCCGGGATTTGAAAATTTTACAAGCTCGTAGGTGCCGTCTCCCAAGTCCTCATATTTATATACATCGTTGTGAACCGCACGGACAGAAAGATAGATTGAACAGCTTATTGCAATCAAAAGTATAATTATTACGACAACTTTTTTAATTCCGGCATTTTTAAAGGGCTTTGCAATATGAGGTTCCTGAAGTCCGTCGATACGATAGCTCCATATTTCATCCTCGGGGATGTCAAGAGTATAGGCTTGAGCAGTAGCCTGCTCTTCTTTTGCCTCCTGGGCAAGGAAATCGTTGTTTTGCTTTTTGTCTTTTTTCTTGCCTAATTTCATGACATCACCTCCTCAACAGCTTCTTTTTCTGCCTCGGCTTCAGGTTCTTCTTCGTCAATACCATGTTCGGTATTATATTGCTTTCGCGTTACCTCTTCACGGCGGCGCAGAACCTCCATAACCTTGTTTTGCTTATCATCGTCATAATCCCAGAAGAGATACGGAATTGTCATAAGAAGATATCCCGCAATATCAAAAAGAATAGGTATAACAATAATTTTTATTCTTGAGGAGTCAATGAACAAGACATCCCAGTTACTGTTAAAGCCGTATCTAAGCAAAAGTATAGGAATAATAAGACCTACAAAAGAGGTAATAGGACCTGTAAACCAGCCGAATACACCCGAAAAGCTTTCAAGCCTTTCGCCTGACAGATACATCTGATAGTCGTTGACACGGACCTCCATATCGTGATTGATTGCAGTCGGTACGGTTTTGCACATTTCCATAATAAACAGCATAACAACCGAAAGCGTACCGCAGAGAATAAGATGATCGCCCAAGAACAGATAACAGCATACAATCAAGCCGTATCCTACAGCCCTTGAGAGCTGATAGAATATCATAACCTGCTTGAACGAAAACTTCTTGATAAAGTAAGGCGTGAACAAATCCGGCGGAGTTCCTGCAAATGAAACAAGCGCAACAATCAAGCTGTATGCAAGACCGCTCAAACGGAAGGTGTAAAGATAAAGAACCGTTGTGAATGCAAGCATACCGTTTCCTAAAGAGTCAAGAAGACCGACAATAGTTTGTATCCACTTGTATTTATTTCTCATTACACCGAACATACCGTCCCAGAAATTAATCTTAACCTTCTTTTCAAGAGGCGGCTGCGGTATTCTTTCCTTAATTCTGCCTGCAAAAATCATTGTAAGCGTTGCAAAAGCAAGGAATGTAAACGGAATTATGTATTTGAATACAGCAATATCAGCCCATTCATCCTTACACATACCGATGAAAACAGGAAGAATGATTGCAAGTATTGATTGGAACAGGTGAGAAATTTTGATAGGATATGACCTTACAAAAATTCTTTCACGAACATTAGGGCTGCAGTTTTGAGTGCAGGTTTCGAGGTTGTTTGCAAAGCCGAACATATTGTAGCACGCAAACAAAAGGTTAGCTACCCAAACTCTTGTTACAACATCGGTAATTGTTGTATAGAAAGGAAGCCAGCCGAGAAGGAATACCATTACTACCTTCGGAACAAAGTCGCAGTAAAGAGAATACTTATATCTTCCGAATTTAGGAATGAGCTTTTTACGCCAGAAAATATTACGGGCGCCTACCCAACCGTTATAAAGGATATTAGTACCCAATATCTTAATTGCCGATGCGCAGCTGATGCCCTCAAGCGAATTCATATATGCAACGAAGCGGTTTGACGGATCGAGAATTGATGAAAAATCGAATATAATCATAAACAATCCGACAGCCACCAATGTAAAGTATATCGTATAAAGCTTTCGCTCCGTCTTTTTCTCGAGAAATCCGAGATTGTCACATACAAACCACCAAATGAGAGTCCATATATAACTCAACGGCATATTGATAATGTTGATTACGGAGTATGATAAATAAGGAAGCTGATAATGATACATCATCAAATAACAGCTTGCAGCAAATGTTAAATACTCCAGGGTTTTTGAACCCGCATAGTTATTACCGACGCCGAAAACTATGTCCACATACTCTCTGTAAGGAACATACTTTCCCGGAGCCGGCGTTTTCCAGTGTGTTTTAATTTCGGTAAACAGACTTTTTACCTTTGATTTGCCATTTCCAGCCATAAAACAAAATCCTTTCATCGTAATAACAATACTAATATAACATACATTTAGCAAAAATGCACTATTTTTTTAACAAAATATTATATTTAATATTACAATTGACTAAAGCATACTGTTTTCAAGATAAAAATACTAAATAGATATAATTACGCAATGATTTTGAAAAACATTAAAAAGTGATATGCTTATCCGTATAGGATACTGCATATCACCTTTATTTGAAAGATTAAATTTTACTTTTTCCCGGCACAAAAAATATCTTTTAAGATGAGCAGACATATTGAGCCCGCTCTCTATTTAATTCCTATTTATTTGAGACTGTAGCTGTAATAATATCGCAAGCTCCGTCAATACCAAACCAATCCGTATCAATACACAAGTCATATCCCTGTGCATTACCCCAACTGGTTTTTGAACGCTGATTATAGTATGCTGCGCGTTCTTTATCAACCTTGCTTAATTTCTTACCTGCTTCAACCTCTGACAGATGATCTCTTTCCATAATTCGTTTAATACGATTATCCTCGCTCGATGAAATAAATACACGGAAAAGCTTATGTGTTTGTGCAAGCACCTGATCGGCAGAGCGTCCGACAATTACGCAGGGACCTTCTGCCGCAATTTTCTCAATAATTTCTCTTTGCGCCTGCTGTGCCTGATTTGCAATGGAATTATACGCATTGCTTCCGAAGCCGACAGAGCGATACAGCATACTGCTGTCAATAGGCTTTTCATCAATGCTTTGCAGGAATTTCCTGCTTAATCCGCTGCTTTGAGCGGCCTTTTCCAACAGAGCTGAATCATAATACGGAATATTCAGTTGCTCGGCAACCTTTTTTCCTATGCTTCTTCCTCCTGCGCCGTATGAACGGCCGATAGTAATAATATAATCCGTACAAGGCTTTTTTCCGGCAGTTATTTCAATGCGGCTCTCCGTTTGAGGAGCTTCTATCATACGATTCAAGGTATTATTAGTATGGACAATTATAATTACAGAAGCGACAGCAGTCAGAATATCGGCAATCGGCATAAATAATAATATTCCCTCTAATCCCATAAAGATTGGGAGCAAAATCGGCAGACCGACGCCGAAAATAATTTCGCGCATTAAGGAGAGCGCAGTAGACTGCTTTGCCTTGCCGAGTGACTGCAGGAAGATAAAGGTACCCTTATTCAAGCAGGACAACGGAAGCAGGCAAAGGAAAATTCGTATTGTTTTAACTGCGAAATCCGTATAATAGACACTTTCGTTTTTTGCACCGAAAATATTGATAAACTGGTGCGGGAACAGCAGGAAAAGTACAGAAGCGATTAATCCCACAATAAATTCTGCGGCAAGCAGTAATTTCATAAGGCGCTTAACTCGGTCACTTCGCTGTGCTCCGACATTATATCCGGCAATCGGGATACACCCTGCCGCCAAACCGACTGAAATTGAAATTACAATCTGGAAAAATTTCATTACAATTCCGATGACTGCCGTCGGGATTTGCGCATATTGCTCTTGGCCGAAGATGGGATCTAATGCTCCGTATTTTGTTACCATATTCAGTACAGCCGCCATAGAAAGGACTATGGAAATCTGCGACAGAAAGCTTGTGGCACCAAGAGGAAGAATTTTTTTAAGAAGAGATGTGCGGAATTTGAAGCTGTCTTTCTTCATTTTGACGGATTTCATTCGTGACAGATAAACAGCAGACATAATTGCCGACACAATCTGACCGAAGATTGTAGCAACAGCTGCTCCCATCATTCCCCACTTTAATACATAAATACAGATTGGGTCAAAGATAATGTTAAGCACTGCACCTGTAAGAAGGGTTGCCATAGCAAAATTCGGGCTTCCGTCAGAACGAATTATAGGATTCATAGCCTGACCGAACATATAAAACGGAATGCCCAAGGTTATCCAAAAGAAATATTCTTTAGACAACCGGAAGGTTTCGTCGTTTACCCTTGCGCCAAAGGCTGTAAGAATAGGCTCCTGAAAAATCAGGTAAATCGCCATCAATACAATTCCTACCGCAATGACAGCAATGACCGAGGTGCCTACACCTCTGTGTGCGTTTTCTTTTTCTTTTGCTCCGAGGCTGATACTTACAAAAGTACAGCATCCATCGCCAATCATCATTGCAATGGAAAGTGCAACGACTGTAAGAGGAAACACTACTGTATTCGCCGCATTTCCGTAAGAACCGAGATAATCGGCATTAGCAATAAAGATTTGGTCAACAATGTTATAAAGCGCTGCAACCAAAAGTGAAATCACACATGGAATCGCATATTTTCGCATCAACCTGCCGAGGCTTTCTTTTTCGAGCAGGTCATTTGTTTGTGTTTGCGCCATAAAAATTATACCTCCACTTTAAATTATTTAATAAAATAAAAAAAGACACAAGCCATTGCTTGTGTCAAAAATACAACGGCAGAAGCATAACTGTTTCGTAACAGCATGTTTCAGCTTGTATCGTGTCAAATGCTCGATTATTATACAAAGAATTTGATTGATAAGTCAAGTGCTTTTTGCTGCTGTTGCTAAAAAATCTCAAATACAGTGTCAAAATTCACTTGAATATTTTTTAACTTTGTTAATCACCTCGTCAAAAATACAAATATAAGCCATTACATAAATTATCTCAAAAATACGGCTGACAGAAGCTATATCAATGAAAGCAAAGCAACAGCCTCAACATGCACCGTTCTCGGGAACATATCTACTGCGGTAACCCTTTTTGTTACATAATTTTTTGATTTGAGTATTTCCAAATCTCTTGCAAGCGTTGCGCTGTCGCACGAAACATATACAATCCTTTCGGGCGACATAAGCTCTATTGTATCAAACAATGCTTTATCGCAGCCCTTTCTCGGAGGGTCGAGGATAATTACATCGGGCTTAATTCCCTGCTGCTTTAAAATTTCGGCGCCTTTGGGAGCATCGGCGCAAATGAACTGCGCATTTTCAATATTATTAATCTCTGCGTTTAATTTTGCATTTTCTATTGCCTGCTCAACAATTTCTATTCCGACAAGCTGTTTGACGCTGTCAGCCAATGTTATACCGATTGTACCGACTCCGCAGTACAAATCGAGCAAAACCTCATCGCCCTTAAGTTCGGCAAATTCACGGACCTTTGTATAAAGCTTTTCACACTGATTATGATTTACCTGATAAAAGCTGTTGGGCGAAATCAAGAATTTTTTGCCAAGCAGAATATCCGTAATATTATCGCTTCCCCACAGAGCTTTAAATTCTCTGCCTAATATAACATTCGTCTTTTCTCTGTTAATATTAAGCACCACGGATTTAAGGCCTGCTACATTTTCTTTTAAAAGGGACACAAGCAAATCCGCTTGAGGGATACTGTCTGCGTTTATAACTGCGCAAGCCATTATCTCGCCTGTGGAAAAGGCTTTGCGAAAATAAATATGCCTCAAAAGTCCCCTGCCTGTGTTTTCGTCGTAAGATGTGATTTTTGTTTTTTCGACCCAAGCAGAAAACGCTTTAATCCCCTCTTCAAATTCCTTTGGCTGTAATCGGCAGTCCCTGCAGGGTATAACCCTGTGGCTTTTATAAGCATAAAAGCCTGCAAAAAGCCTTCCGTCATTTATTATAACGGGATATTGCGCCTTATTTCTGTAATTATCAATATCATCGGCTCCGATAATATCTTCTGTCTCAATATCAATATGCCCTATTCTTTGAATTGCGTCGGTTACTCTGCTTTTTTTATACTTTAGCTCCTCGGCGTAAGTCATATTCCTTAATGAGCAACCTCCGCACTTATCGGAATACGGGCAATTGCTTTCAATTCTGTACGGGCTCTCAACAAGAATTTCGTCAATGATTCCAATGGCATAATTCTTTGATGTTTTTATAATATGAGCAATTATTTCATCGCCCGGAACCGTTGAACGGACAAAGACAGCCAAGCCGTTGTATCTGCCCAAGCCGCTTCCTTCGGAAGTAAGAGATTCAATTTTAAGCCGTATATTATCGTTTTTCTGCACTTTCACCAAAATCACCGACAATCATAATAACATAAAAAAGAGCAGCTTTTCAACTGCTCTTTAGGTTTAATTAGATTATTTATCCTCTTTATCTTCTTTTTTCTTTTTAAACAGTATTTTATCTACCGGGAAATAGAGGAAGAACTGAAGTGCAGAGCAAACTGCTGTTGCGATATTCAGTGCAAGAGGCTCTGCCCAACCCCACTTGTTGATAAACAAGCCGTAAAGTGTAGGTGAAAGCCAAGCAGAGAAGCAGATAAGGGCAATTGTGAAGATTATGTAAATCGGAAGAACAATTGCTGTATTTGCACCTGAATTGAATGTTTTTTCTTTATTTACAAAGAAAGCAACTATCTGGGCTGCAACATTTGCTACATTGAAAGCAATGAAATATCCGAGACCGCCGTCCTCAACAGGATAATCAAATACAAACCAATGAAAAGCCGTACCGTAAAGCTCTTTAACCTGAGGAATTAACGGAATGATGTTTACAAGTGCGAACTGAACTATACATGCAAGAAGCGAAACAACGATGAATTTCACAAACTGCCATGCAGTAACAATCCAGGATCCTTTGTTTTCAGCCATATTATCTATGTCTTTTAAATTTTTTGCCATAAATTTCTCCTTATTTCAATATAGAATTTTCAAATTTATTATATCAGCAATACTTTACAATTGCAACAATAATTTACAGTAAGCCCAAAAAGGCAAATCCCGTAATGGCGTGAACTATCGCAACCACTGCCCATACAACAAGAGAAATTATGCCAATCACTATTGCAAGAAGCAGAATAACCGCAAGAATGATTATAAGCAATACAAGAGGGCCCTTTTTGCTTTTCTTTACAGGGTCTGTAAAGGCGTTTTCCTCTTTTTCAGGTGCAGGATTTTCATCATCATAAACAGGATAAACAGGAAGCGTTGCTTTTGCGTCGCAATAGCCTGAATTCCAAAGAAGCGGCTCTACAAGAGCTCTTACGCTTGTTGCACCCTTGAGGAATTTTCCTATGCTTAAATGGATTGTATCAAGGAATGAATCTATAATATTCAAAAAGCCGCATGTCAGCTTATACTCTCTTGTTTCGGGGCCGTAAGGAGAATCACCGCAATAAAGATTTTGAACAAGCTCGAGAATAAAATCAACAACTCTGTTATCTGCAATATCGGCTATATCGGACTTTTTAAGACCGCTCTCCTTTTTGCAGAGCCTCCATATTTTCTTAAAGGTAAGCTTATTGAGAAGCTTTCCGACAGGCTTTATAATCCAAGCAAGCTTTTTAACCTTCTCACCCGGAATAGAGAATGACGGAGTCATTTCTGCAAGGCGGTCAATATCATTGCCCATAGCCCAGATAACCTCGGCAATCATACCGAAGAAAAAGCCCTTCATATATTCATCAAACGGCTTGCCCTTTGTATCAAGACCCGGAACATCTTTAATTATTACTGTTTCAACATCTATCTTTGCATTTTTCGGGTCAAAGGTAACATTTCTCATTGCAGGCGGGCATCCGATCATCGCACCGCATGCTATATCATAAAAAACATTTCCCTTTTCAGAGGTTATGTAGCTGATATCATGAACATGTGTATGACCCGTCAGCATACAATGAAGTCCTGCATCGGCAAATATCTCTCTTGTAACCGCATGGTTTCTCTGCATATCGCCTTTACCGATAATTGCATAAAACGGCGACGGAGCAATCATAGGATGATGAGTCATTGCAATGACATACTGGTCATGCTCCTGTGCGTCCTTAAGCTGCTCAAGAATCCATTTCATACAGTCATCAGAATAACCCGAGCCTCTTTCGCCCTCCGGCTTAAAGTTTGTATCATCATTAAGAGCAAAAAGCCTGTAGCCCGGAGCAAGCTGAACAACATAGCTCAAGGATTCTCTATGGGTTGAAATAGCCTCATTAGGACCGAATTCATAGTATAAATCCCATAAATCCTGCCTATCCTCAACCGCCGGAACATCAACCTCATTATCGCCGTCATAGCCCTTTGTAACTCCGCCGGGACGGAAATCGTGCGTTGCCGTAATAACATAAACGCGTTTTCCCCTTTTTTTAAGATCGCGGAGCATCTCTATAAATTCCTTATGAGAGTCGATTTCACCGTTTCTTGTAGTATCGCCCGAAAGAACAACGATATCCGTTGATGTATCCTCGCAGAGCATATCAAAGCCTGCCTTGATAACAAGGTCGCTGTCCTTTATCACCATCTGCGACTTTGATTCGGCATTTTCATATGCCTTGCCCTCGGTGCCGGACTTTCTTGAATAGTAGTGGACATCCGTAATGAACTGAATTTTAAGCGGTTCATTATTACTGCCGTAAATTTTGTTTGCCATTTTATCCCCTCGTTTTAATTTTTAATACACCCAGCTTTACATCACCGCTGAATGTGAATTCCAAAGAGCCTTTATTTCTTTCAAAGAAATCAGTTTCCTTTCCGTCAAGATTAGCAACATAATCCTCTTTGTCGGAAAGAGTGACAATTATTGTATATTTTTCATTATCGCCGTAATACTTAAAAGAAATTTCAGCGCTTGTATCCGTAGTTTTCTGATAATCGGTCCATAAATCGAAGCCACTTGTAACCGTTTGCGGTTTAAAATAGCAATTCGCCCAAATACAAATCGGAGCGGAAAGCCCTCCGAAATTATGAAACCAGCCTCCGCGTTTTGTTGCAATACCGAAGCATTCGTAAGTGTTATAAGTGAAATCCGTTTCATCCTTCCACATATCAAGCGCAACCCTTGCAATATCAAAAGCGAAATCCGCCTCGCCGTTATCAAGCATTGTTTTCCAAATAAACCACTGATGGCTCATCCAAACATTTCCGTTCCAATATCCGTCATCAAAATAGTATGAAGCCGACATATCTACGGCCGAGATGCCTGCCTGCGACCACATTTCCTTTGGATTTTTAATATGCTCAAGTATTTTTTTCTTTCTGTCCCCTTTGACTGCGCCTGCAACAATCGGATATACGCCGTCCATGCCCTTATTCCAGTTTTCCGAATTTTCGGTTTTCATCAATCCGGTAATATTGCCGTTTTCGTCATAAAGAGTGTATGCAAAATAACCGCTTTCCTCGTCCCACGCAAGGTCGTTAAGCGCCTTTGAAGAATATTCAATATCCTCGTCATAAACCTTTATGTCATCATATCTTCCGAGCGAGTCGGCAACCATTTTCATAATTTTGCCTGCACGGATTACCTGGCTTGTTGAAAGGCAAGGGCAGGTGAACTGCTCTGCACCGTTTCTTATCATTTCAACCTGCGCCGGATAATCGTCCATTCCGCAATGCGAATACCAATAATCATAGGTTGTAAGCAGACCGTTATTGAATTTTGCACAGGTGGAGGCATGAGTACGGCCTCTTAAAAATTCATAATAAAGCTTTGCCTTATCATAAAGAAATTCAAGCTCTTTTTTATCTTCCGTTCTTTTCAAAAGCTCCAAATATTCAACGAATTGGGTTGGAACAAGAGAGCCGTGAAGCAAAAAGGCAAAGTCCTTATTCGTTTCGTCACAAAGATACATATCCAGAGCATAACGGCAAAGGTCCTTTGAAAATTCAAGAAGCCCCATACCGATAAATCCGCTGTCCCATGTATAAAAGCTGTCCCAGCGCTTACCCGGTGTATGATGAATAACATTTTCACCGTGGCGGTAAACGGGGTAAACAACATTTGTAAGAAGCGTTGATTTGAGTATTTCAGTTGAAAGAGTATATTTTTTTCCGGCTTCATTATACTGAACCTTATCATAGCCGGCCTTTGTCTTTAAATATATTTCCTCGTATTCTTCATTTGTCAGCGGTTCAAATTCACCCTTTGACAAAACAACATATTCCGTATGAGATGAATCCGGCTTTATAAAGATTGATTTAATAAGTGTATTATGGAAAAAGCCCTCGTCACTCTTTTTACGCTTAAAAGAGCCGGAAAAGGTCTCCCTTAAATCATCATATGTATGGTCGCCGTTTGACAGACGGTTAATAAGCGCATCCTCAAGGCAACCCGAATCAAGCGTTCTCTCTCTTGTGTTTTTGTTATGAGTAAGAATACAGAATTTCCCTGCTTTGTCATATTCAAGGGTTGTTCTGTGACCGTCTTTGACATTTTCGGTTTTAATTTTCGGAATATAAGGATACGGCAGAATTTTTGTTGTCAATAAATCCTTTTCATTTTCCTCAATAACGGCAAGAAAATCGAATTCAATTCCCGCACTGCCGAGGCTTTCAAGTGTAAATTTATCGGCATACGGCAAATAAGCGAAGGTAAGATTTTCGCTGTGAGGGAAAACCGCCTTTTCGCCGTTCATATTAAATTCGGCGTCGCCGTCTGTTACAGTCCTGTATCTTACGGCAATAACGGGATTTATAAAATCAGAGGCATTAAGCTCATACGAAACCTTATCCCCCTGCTCACAGCCGAAGGGCTTTAAATTGAGGAAATGCACATGGTCATTTGAGCAGCGGTCACCGAGGCCCTTGCCAAGATAAAAATTCTTATCCGCAAACATACCCTTAAACATACCGTCGGGATTTTCCTCATCCCACGGGCGCGGTACTGCATAAGAATATTCGGTGTAATCATTTGCTTTTTTTATAAGGCACCTTTCGGGAGAATTAACCGTGCAATATGTAGGATACGGAAATTCAAGCGCTCCGAAAACATTTAATATACAGTTTTGAGTAAGAGAGGTATTGTTTACAAACTCACATCTCATCAGATAGCTTTCACTGTTTATCTTTGAAAAAGAAACATCGGCATAAACCTGATCCTTCCACATCAGCTCATATCTGTAAGAATAATATGTGTAGTCGCTTTTACAGTTCCACAAATGATAATTTGACGGAACAGTAACATTCGCAACAGGCGTTGCGCTGTTCCAAAGGGTTGGATGAATTGAAAAATCAAATCTTGCCCCCGCATCGGCAAGCTCTTCAATTATCCTTGATATACCCATATATTTTTTTGAATACGGCCCCCAAAGAGGCATTTTGATTTGGTCCTTCATAGCTTTCCTCTCGCGAAAATCAATAATTATACATAAAATATTATCTAACATTCAAGCAGCTTTGTCAATAGAATAAATATCCGTAATTGACAAATCTGCTTTAATAAAGTAATATAGTATATATAGTTTAAAATAAAGTATATTTTAATAATATTAAGTATTTACCCCATCTTATCGCGGGAGGAAATGTAATGGATATAGATGCTAATGTTAAAAAAATTGTAACACTTCTGTTGAAAAAATGGAAGTTAATTATTTTGCTTGGCTTGATAGGAGTCTTGCTTGCATATTTCTACACTGCAAATTTCACAACGCTTACATACTCTTCAAGTGTGGAATTTTTAGCGTCGGCAAGTGATTCAAAGCAGGAGTTTGACGACTCAACAACTGCGGCAACAGCTTCATATGCGGCTCAATCTGCAAGCAACACAAGCAAAATGAATTATGCTATGAAAATGCTTGATACATATATTGAAATTTTCAAAACGAATGAGTTTAATCAGGATGTTGCGGACAAGCTTAATGAAAAATACAGTACAAATTATCAGAGCAGTACAATAAAAAATTCAATTACAATTGAAAAAATCGAAAATACTGCGATGTTTAAAATCACCGTTACCACAACAGACGCCACTCTTTCCTACAATATAGCATGCCAGCTTGAAAAAAGCATTCCGGATATAATGGAAAAATCCAACAGCGGATTAGTAACCGCCGAGGTTAAGGATAAGGCGATTAAGGCAACTACATCGGAGAGCTTGAATTATACAAAAAAATGTCTTATAGGCTTCGCTGTCGGTGCAGTTCTGGCTGCTGCTTATATCATACTGCGTGACCTTCTTGATGTCAGAATTAAGAGCGCTGAAGAGCTTGTTGAAAGATATGACATACCTGTTCTCGGCTCAATACCCGAATTTGAAATAAAGGGTACAGCAGCTTCAAAAGCAAAAAATACAAAGGGAGATAATTAAAATGGCTAAGAAAAGAAAATCCGACAAAAAGACTTCCTCTGTAAATTCCTCAAGAATTCTTCTTGACAATGCTCAAATACAGCCTGCTTTAAAATTCAAAATAGAAGAGGCATATAAGACCATAAGAGCAAATATTATGTTCTCCGTTATGAAAAAGGGCTGTAAAATCATTGTTGTTACATCGTCTGTTCCCAATGAGGGAAAAACAACAACAGCAATAAACCTTGCCGTGTCAATATCCCAGACGGACCAAAGGGTTCTTCTGATTGACGGTGATTTAAGGCAGCCGAAAATACATCATTACTTTGCTGTTCCGAATTCGCCCGGACTTACAAATTATCTCGGAGATACAATATCGGGTAAAAAGCACGCGGATTTATTCAGCGTTGTTCATCCTACGGAATATGAAAATCTTTCCGTTTTATGCTCTGGCTCAATTCCTCCTAACCCCGCGGAGCTTCTCGGCTCCGAGCCGATGACGGACTTTTTAAAAGATGTCAGCAACGATTTTGATTACATAATAATCGACACTCCTCCGGTCAATATCGTTTCAGACGCATTGCCTCTTGTAAGAGAATCCGACGGTGTTGTTATTGTTGTGCGTTCAAATCAGTCTACTCATCCGGAGCTTCAGAAGGCGCTTTCCTCGCTTGAATTTATTGACGCAAAGATTTTGGGCTTCGTTGTGAATTATGTTGAATCAAAGAATTCAAAATACGGCTACGGCAGAAGCGCATACGGCAGCTATAACGGTTACAGCGGATACACAAAAACCAACTATTCGGGTTATAAAACCTATGAAAGCCGTTCAAATTACAGCCGCTATGACAATCCTCGAAATTAGGTGTAAATAATGCTTATTGAAAATCTTGTTGAAACACACTGCCATATCCTTCCGGGAATTGACGACGGTGCTGTTGATGTTGAAACAAGCCTTAAAATGATAGACCGCCTAAAAAGGCAGGGCGCAAAAGCAATAATACTTACTCCTCATTATTACTCTGATTCCATTTCGCTGAATGATTTTCTTGACAGGCGCAACAATGCGCTCGCACAGCTTGAAGCCGCTCTTCCCGAAGACAGTCCAAGGCTTATTCCTGCGGCAGAGGTTTATATCAGCAAATATCTCTTTAATAATGAAAACATAGACGAAATCTGTATAGGAAACAGCGGTTATATTTTAATCGAGCACCCGTTTTCGTCAACCTTTTCACAGCAGACCTACGACAGGCTGATGAATCTTTACTGCGATTACGGTGTAAAACCGATTTTAGCCCATATTGAGCGGTATGAAGCTCTTATGGACGATGAGGATTTGCTTGATGATTATATTGCAATGGGTTGTCTTGTTCAGGTAAATATAAGCTCTTTTTCCTCTGCTTCGCGCGGTATAAGAAAAAAGCTTATAAAATATCTTGACACAGGAAGAATTCATCTAATCGGCTCCGATTGTCATAACCTTACATCAAGGCCTCCGCAGTATGAAGACGGTGTTAAGGAAATAATTAAGAGAAGCTCAAGGGAAGCTATCGAAGTCCTTGAAAATAACGCAAATCTTTTGATAAAATAAAAATGCATTAATACCGCAATTGGTTATTAAAACTTATTCTTTT
>JBJEPL010000129.1:0-14515 GCA_051881215.1 Eubacterium sp.
TATTGTCGGATTTTGACAGTTGAGTGTTTAAATAAATTTTAATTTGTATTTTTGAAATAAAGAGGAAACTATTATGAGATCAGATTTAATCAAAGCGGGTCCTTCAAGGGCTCCTCACCGCTCTCTCTTAAGAGCTCTCGGCATTGACGAGCTTGAAATGAAAAGACCTTTTGTAGCCGTTGTTAATTCAAAGAGCGACTACATTCCGGGTCATATGCACCTTGATAAGATTGCAGAACAGGTAAAGGCAGGTATCCGCAATGCAGGCGGCGTGCCTTTTGAATTTAATACAATCGGCGTATGCGACGGTATTGCAATGAACCATAAGGGTATGAAATATTCTCTTTGTTCAAGAGAGCTTATTGCCGATTCAATTGAGGTTATGCTCACTGCTCATCCGCTTGACGCAATCGTTTTTATTCCTAACTGTGATAAGATTGTTCCGGGTATGCTTCTTGCGGCGTGCAGGCTTAATCTTCCTTGTATTTTCATCAGCGGCGGCCCTATGCTTCCGGGTAAGAGCACCGAAACCGAAAATCGAATCGGTCTTTCAGAGCAGTTTGAATATGTAGGTGCAAATGCTGTAGGAAAAATGAGCCTTGAAAATCTCGAATCCTGCGCATATACAGCATGCCCTACCTGCGGCTCGTGTTCAGGTATGTATACTGCAAACTCAATGAACTGCCTGACAGAAACAATCGGAATGTCGCTTCCGGGCTCGGGAACAATTCCTGCCGTTATGAGCGCAAGATTAAGGCTTGCAAAAATGGCAGGCGAGAGAGTTATGGACCTTCTTAAAGAGGATATCAAGCCATCTGATATTATTACAGAAAAAGCAATCGAAAACGCCATGAGAACAGATATGGCTATCGGTTGCTCAACAAATACAATTCTTCATCTTACCGCAATTGCTCATGCAGCAGGCCATGATATTGATCTTGCCGAGCTTGATGCCTACGGCAGAAAAACACCGCAGATTTGCAAGCTCAATCCTGCGTCGTCTGTATTTATTACCGACCTTAATGATGTCGGCGGTATTCAGGCTGTTGTAAAGGAGCTTGCAAGAGGCGGTATGATTAATACTGATGCTCTTACCGTAAGCGGAACGGTTGCCGACAGAATTGCAGCTGCTCCCGACGCTGACGGCGAAATCATTCACACTATTGATAATCCGTTTTCGGCAGACGGCGGTATTGCTGTTCTTACAGGTAATCTTGCCGAGGACGGCGCTGTTGTTAAAAAGGGCGCTGTTGCTCCCGAAATGATGCAGCATAAGGGTCCTGCAAAGTGCTACGATTCTGAGGAAGAGGCTATTGCCGCTATCAACGGCGGTAAGGTTGTTGCAGGCGATGTTGTTGTTATCCGTTACGAGGGACCGAAGGGCGGACCTGGTATGAGAGAAATGCTTTCACCTACTTCTGCAATTATCGGTATGGGTCTCGGCTCATCTGTTGCTCTTCTTACAGACGGCAGATTTTCAGGTGCAACAAGAGGTGCGTCAATCGGTCATGTAAGCCCCGAAGCGGCAATGGGCGGTACAATTGCTCTTGTTGAGGACGGCGACGAAATTGAAATTGATATACCTGCAAGAGTTCTCAAGGTTAATGTTTCAGACGAGGTTCTTGCGCAGAGAAAGGCTAAATGGCAGCCACCTGTTCAGGAGCTTACCGGTTATCTTAAAAGATATGCACAGCATGTAACAAGCGGTGCAAAGGGTGCCGTTTTTGAGGATTAGGAGTTAAATGCTTATGAGTGATGAAAAGAGCAATAAGCATAGTAACAAAGAAAAAAAGAGCGTTTTGCCCGAATATGTGATAATCCCTTCTGCCTTTGTTTCAGTGCTTCTTGTTTTGTCGATTGTTGCAATTATTATTGCAATGAAGCCCGTAACAGAGCTTGTTCACAAGGTTGAAAACGGAGCGCCGATAGAGGTAAGGGATATTGTCTTACTTGAGGATAACGGTGACAACGATGTTGAATACGGCGAGTATTTGGCTGATATCACCTGCGAGAATACAGGGCTGAATTCAAAAGTGTATTATGGTGCAAACCGCATTTCTTACCGAAGCGGAGCAGGTCTGTCATCTAAATTTTCACTTTTCGGCGAGGGCAAAGCAATCGTTCTGTCAGGCTATGATACAACCTATTTTTCTGCATTGAAGAATACTGAAAAAGGCGATATCTTTACGGTACAGGCAGGCGGTCAGACTTATAAATATAAGGTTACCGATACAGCGCTGATTGATAAAAGCGTTGAGGCGTTTAAGGAAAATAACAAAGAACGGTTGGTGCTTTATTCAGCCTTTTCTGATTTTTCGGAAAACAAGAATAAAAGATTTTATGTCTTTGCAGACAGAATAGATGGGGAGGCTGGCAGATAATGGCAAATAGTTCCCATACAAAATCAAGCAAGCCGATGAGAGTGTTTTTATCATTCGTTCTCTTCTTATTGATTGTTATTTTCAGCTTTTGCGCTTGCTCAAGTGCAGTTTTTACAAATAATAAAAGAATAGAGAATGCTCTTTCGGGATATGAATATGTATCAGGCTTAAGAGATAACATTATTGATTTTACCTCCGATGTTTATATTAAAAACGGAATTCCGGATAAGAATATTGATGATATTCTTGAATATTCTCTTTTTGAGAATATTGCCGATACATATATAGGCGCTAATATTGATAATAAATCGGGTTATTCACAGGATACATATCTTAAGCAGATTGACGATGCCTGTCTTGCGCTTAAGGATGATATGAAAAGCCAACTTGATGAAATGAATATAAAATATGATGTCAAAGATGTGGATAATGCGATAAAAGTTGTCAATGATTATTTTGTATCTGAAGTGGACATACCTTATATTCAGTATATCAAAACAGCTACGAATATAGGCTCCGTTGCATCTGCTGTTCTTATGGCTGTCAGCGGAGTATGCATTGCCGTTTTATGCGCAATAACCTTTTTTGTAGGCAGAAAAAGATACCGTGCTTTAAGAGCTGTTTCGCTGGGATTTTTATCGGCAGGTATTTTTGATTTGATTATTTCGATTGTTGCGGTAATTATTACAGGCATTAAGCAGGTCGATATTTACCCTTTATATTTGAAAAATGCCTTTGACAGCTTTGTAAGCTTCAGTATAGGCAGCGTTGCTTTTGCAGGCGTAATAGCTGTCATTGCGGCTTTTATGATTATTGTAGCAGTATGGAAGCTGAAAAAGAAGGATAAATAACGCAGGCATATTTGTTATGCGTATATTTTAACAACGGCAAATAAGTGTAATTCTATTTAAATTGCCTTTTGCCTTAAGGAGATATTATGGATAAGGATATTGCTGTTTCCGTTAATAATGTTTCAATGACCTTTAATCTTAACAAAGAAAAGGTTGATAATTTAAAGGAATATATTATAAAGTTTATTACCCGTAAGCTTGAATATAAAAAGTTTTATGCCCTCAAAAATATCACATTTGAGGTAAAAAAGGGCGAGCATCTTGCGATACTCGGTCTTAACGGTGCAGGTAAAAGCACCCTGTTAAAAACAATAGTAGGTGTATATAAGCCTACAGAGGGTACCGTAGAAAAAAACGGAGTTATTGCGCCTCTTCTTGAATTGGGAGCAGGCTTTGACCCAAACTATTCCGGCAGAGAAAACATATTCCTTTACGGCGCTATTCTCGGATATAACAGGGAATATATTGAGAAGAAGTATGACGAGATAGTTGAATTTTCAGAGCTCGGAAATTTTATTGAGGTTCCTGTTAAAAACTATTCAAGCGGAATGAGGGCAAGGCTCGGCTTTTCAATTGCAACAGCAGTTGAGCCTGATGTTTTGATACTTGACGAGGTTCTTTCGGTAGGTGACGCCGGATTTAAGAAAAAGAGCCTTGCCAAAATCAAATCCCTTTTTGAAAAGGGCGTTACTGTTTTGTTTGTTTCTCACAGTGTTGACCAGATAAAAGCTATATGTGACAAGGCAATTCTTCTTGAACACGGTGAGATTATTGCTTCGGGCGATGTTGCCGATGTGGTGGCTATCTACGAGCAAAAAACAGGAAAGAAATCCGCACCTAAAAAAGCCGATAAAAAATAAAGCAATGAAAAGAAATGCGATGTGTTTTGACAAACTCAAAAGAAAACTTTTCATATCTGCAGCTTCGTTTGTTTTGTCACTGTGTATGGGATTTCTCTGCCCTTTTTCGGCATTTGCTTTTAATACCGATTATGTTACCGATCCCTCTAAATGGAATAATTGCGGGAATATTATTCTTTATGACAGTGACGGATTTTCGGGCTGCTTGAAGTATCTTGAGGATAATCAAACCGGCTGCTTTTATACCTATCTGTATTTTTATGACACTAAAATAAGCGACGAGAATGACAGTAATATAATCTTGAGCTTTGTCATTGAAAATGATGCCGCCAAATATAAGCTTTGCATTAATAAAGACGGAATTACAGAAGAAACAGACAGGATTGCCCAAGACAGGGTTGAGGTTTATTATAATTTCGATAATGTAAGCTGTTCAAAATCCGGCGGTGAAATACTTGTCGGTTTTTCTCTTACTAATAAAGATGACATGCTTGTCAATAATAAAATCAAATGTGAATACAGCTGCGGCTTAAGCAGTACTCATATTCTTTTTGATAATATTTATCTTGATATGAGCGTCAATGATACAACATCTCTTCAACAGACGGAAAAATCAATAACGCAAACCCAAACTTCAAATAAAACTTCAAGCACTACTGCCGTTAGTAAAATAAAAGCCGATACGACGGCCGCTCTAACCCAAAATGACAGCAGTAATTCTTCTATAAAAGAAAGCTCTTCGTCATCAACGAAGTTTGTTCCGTCATCTGTTACTTCTAAAAGCAGTTCAAGCCAAAGCGTAAACAGCAGTAATACTACGCAGACAGAGGCTTTTTCTGCCGACAATAAAGGTTCGAGCAGTACATACGCTGCCGTTGCAATGCCGCAGCAGACTTCAGATGCCGGTGATTTTCAATCTGAAGAAAGCAGTAATCCGGCTTCGGTTGATAGCAATATCGACCATGATAATCAACCCGAAGGAGCGGTTGCTATGTCAAATCCGGCAAAGCTTTGCCTTGCTTCGGCAGTTGTGATATTTGTATTGGGTACAGCTTTGATTAGCGTAGGGTGTGCAAAGAAAGCAAAAAAGCCAAAAGTATTAGACGAAATAAATAATACTGACGATAAAGAAAATTAGTTTTGTATTGATTAACAGAAGCTTTGACGAATATACTTTTTTGGGGTGATTATATGTTTAAAGAAATTAAATTATCTGATATAGAAGAAAATATGGTATCTCTTTTCAGAGATCAGTGGGCGCTTGTAACCGCAGGCAACAGTGATAAGCTTAATACCATGACTGTTTCGTGGGGTGCCGTAGGCGAGCTTTGGGGAATGGATATGGCAACAATTTATATCCGCCCTCAAAGATATACTGAAGAATTTTTGGATAAAGAGGATTATTTTACCGTAACCTTTTATCCGCAGGAGAAAAAAGATATTCTCCGACTTTGCGGCGCAAAAAGCGGAAGGGATATTGACAAGGTAAAAGAATGCAAGCTTACGCCTTGCTTTGATGATAAGGCGCCTTATTTTAAAGAAGCAAAAATTGTTTTAATATGTCGTAAGGTTGCAAAAAGCAGATTTAACCCTGATGAAATAATTGATAAGTCGATTATAGATAAATGGTATGAAATAAGAGATTTCCATTATATTTATCAAGGCGCTGTTGAAAAGGTCTTGATTTCTGAATAATAATATAGTATAATTATGTGCGAAAAGGCAGGGGTTTTGTCCTTATTTCATAATGTAGCGTATGGGCCCTGTGCGACAGGATGCTACGAACCTTGTCAGGCGGGGAACCGAGCAGCAATAAGTGGATTATTCTGTGCGCCGCAGACAAGTCTGTGCGTTACATTATGAAATAAGCAGCTTCTGCCTTTGTTTTCTGCATTTATTTTAAAGGAGGTTAATATGTATCAGGTTTTATACAGAAAATACAGACCAAAGGTCTTTTCAGATGTTTACGGGCAGGATCATGTTACCTCGACCCTAATAAATGAGATTAAAGAAAACAGAATTGCCCACGCCTATCTTTTTACAGGCTCAAGAGGAACAGGTAAAACAACCTGCGCAAAAATCCTTGCAAAGGCCGTAAATTGTGAAAACAGCGTTGACGGCGAGCCGTGCAACGAATGTGAGGTTTGCAAAGGGCTTGACAGCGGAGCTATCTATGATGTGGTTGAGATTGACGCCGCATCAAACAACGGAGTTGACAATATCCGTGATTTGCGCGAAGAGGCAAATTACACTCCTACAAGAGGAAAATACCGTGTTTATATAATTGACGAGGTTCATATGCTTTCAACGGGCGCATTCAACGCTCTGTTAAAAACGCTTGAGGAGCCTCCGGCGCATGTAATTTTTATTCTTGCTACAACAGAGGTTCATAAGCTTCCCGCAACAATTCTTTCGCGCTGTCAGAGATTTGATTTCAAGCGTATTCAGCCCGAAACCATGTCGATAAGGCTAAAAGAGGTTGCCGCCTTGGAAAATATGGAGCTTGACGATGATGCTGCTGTTTTGATTGCAAGAATTGCCGACGGTGCATTGCGCGACGGTTTATCAATACTCGACCAGTGCGCAGGCAGAAGCAGACATATTGATTCAAAGCTTGTTTCCGAGGTCGCAGGGCTTGCAGGCAGGGAAGCATTGTATCAGCTGTCTGACTGCATATGCACTAATGACACATCAAAAGCAATAGACATTATCTCACAGCTTTACCAAAACAGCTATGATATGGAACGCCTTTGTGTTGAAATGATAAATCATTTCAGAAACTTCCTTGTTGTTAAAACGGTAAAAAAGAGCAGAGGCCTTATTGTCTGCACCGATGATGAGTATGAAGCAATTGTCAACAGCGCAAATAATTTTACACTTGAAAATGTAATATATGCGCTTGATTTGTTTCAGGAAACATTAACTAAAATTAAAACAGGCGCCGCGGCGAGAATAGAAATTGAAATGTCATTCATTAAGCTATGCGAGCCAAAGCTTGATATATCAACAGATGCAATATTAGACAGAGTATCAAAGCTTGAAAGAGCAATCAAAAACGGAGTAAATATCATTAATTCATCTCCTTCTTTTGCTCAAGAAGCGCCTTCACAGCAGACGGTAGATAAGCCGAGTGATGTTAAACCTGCGCAAAAGGAAGAAATTGAGCCCCAAGAGGAAAGGCTGAGGGAAAGCGCTGAAGCTTTAATATCAAATTCCGGCATTAAAGCCGAAGAGCCTGATATTGTGCCTGAAGCTGTTGAACAGCCTGTATCACCTCCGACGCCGGAAATGCCCGTTCAAAAAGAGTTTGAGCAGTGGGGTGAATTTATGGATGTTATTCATTCAAATGATATTGCTCTTTTCGGTGTGTTAAGCGGAGCCAAGGGCTTTGTAAGAGATGAATTTTTCCTGATTGACAGCCCTAATCCCACCGTAAGGGAATTTATTAAAATCCCAACTCATTCAAAAGCAATCAAGCAGGCCCTTTTAGAGATTACAGGTAAGAATTACAAATTAGGCTTATTCAAGAAAAAGACTGCCGACAGACCAAAGCGTGATTTGCTTGAGGATTTAATTAATCAGGCGCAGAATAATGTTAAAATAAATTTTGAATAATAAAACAGGAGAATTAACTATGAAAGCAAGACTTCCACAGGGTATGGGCGGAGGACCGCAGAATATGCAGAGCATGCTTCGTCAGGCTCAAAAAATGCAGGAAAATATCGAAGCAAAAAAAGCAGAGCTTGAGGAAAAGGAATATACCGTTACCTCCGGCG
Organism: Eubacterium sp.; assembly: GCA_051881215.1. Classification (GTDB taxonomy): domain Bacteria; phylum Bacillota; class Clostridia; order Oscillospirales; family Acutalibacteraceae; genus Eubacterium_R. The sequence continues at coordinate 7,869 of JBJEPL010000129.1, forward strand.
GCGGTATGGTAGAAATTATTGTTACCGGCAAGCACGAGGTAAAGGCTGTTAATATCAATCCGGAGGTTGTAGATCCGGAGGATGTTGAGATGCTTGAGGATATGCTTGTAGCCGCTTTAAATGAGGCTATGCGCCAGATTGAAGAGGAATCCGAAAGAGAGCTTGAAAAGGTAACAGGCGGACTTAATATTCCGGGACTTTAATATTATGATTTGGGTTTTGGAAAACGATAAGGATTTCGTCAAAGCAAAACCTACCTATTTTATTAATTTTTTTAGAGGTAGTTATGAGTTTTAATCTTGCACCGCTTCAAAATTTAATAGACCAGTTTGAAAGAATGCAGGGTATAGGCCACAAAACTGCTCAAAGAATGGCCTTTTATGTTCTCGGGCTTTCGGATTCAGAGGCGAGAGATTTTGCCCGGGCGATTACAGATGCGCATACTAAAATAAAACAGTGCAAAATATGCTGCGATTTAGCCGACGATGATCTCTGCCCGATTTGCAAGAGCAATACAAGGGATAAAAGCGTGATTTGCGTTGTTGAGGATCCCCGCGATGTTGCGGCGATTGAGCGTACCCACGAATATAACGGTACATACCATGTGCTGCACGGAGCTATTTCGCCTATGGATAATATCGGTCCTGAGCAAATCAGAATTAAAGAGCTTGTCGCAAGGCTCAATGACGATACGGTTGAAGAGGTTATTATGGCGACTAATCCGACTGTTGAGGGCGAGGCAACTGCAATGTATATCAGCCGCCTGTTAAAGCCCATGGGTATAACCGTGAGCAGGCTTGCATACGGAGTTCCTGTCGGCGCCGATCTTGAATATGCCGACGAGGTAACACTTTCAAGGGCTATTGAGGGCAGAAGCTTAATATAAAAAATTAAGGAGTGATGGGCTTGAAAAGTAATGAAAAGCAAATAATTGCAAATAATAAAAAAGCCTATCATGACTATTTTGTTATTGATACCTACGAGGCAGGTATAGAGCTTTTCGGCACGGAAATTAAATCAATAAGAAACGGCAGAGTTAATCTTAAGGACAGCTTTTGTTCGGTAGACGACGGTCAGATGTATGCAATAGGTATGCATATTTCTCCGTATGAGCAGGGCAACCGTTTTAACCGTGACCCTATGAGAAAGAAAAGGCTTCTTCTTCATAAGAAAGAGATTATGAAGCTTTTCGGAGAGAGCCAACAGCAGGGATTGTCAATCATTCCGTTGAGCCTTTATATCGTCAACGGAAGAGCAAAGCTTGAAATCGGGCTTTGCAAGGGTAAAAAGCTTTATGATAAAAGAGCCGTTCAGGCGAAAAAGGATTCCGACAGAGCTATTGAAAGAACTCTTAAAGAGAGCTATAGATAAATATGGGGATGAAAGGATTTCGACAGGGTTGTTGAACCTTGGCCAGCGAGTAGCGGAGTTGCACCGCTTAAAAAGTAACAACTTAAAATTAACTGACAATAATAAATCAGTAGCTCTTGCTGCTTAATTAGCGGCTTGCGTTCTGCCGCAGAGTGCCACGGCTGCGGACAGAGCGTCGATTTAGTGGCGAACATGAATGAAAGAGTGCTTCGGCTTTCATCAGGTATCAGAAGCTACCGTAGCCTGCAGGCTGTTTGCCGCCGGCAGGTGAGGGGATAACTAAAAAGACAAACTACACTCGTAGAGCCCTTGGCAAGATGATTTTGGACGCGGTTTCGATTACCGCCATCTCCACCAAAAAATATCAGCACCCGTAAGGGTGCTTTTTTTGTGGCGGTAATCGATAGATATATGCGTTCATCTCCACCAAAAATAAAAATTATCTTCGGCGCTCCCTGTTTTCTTGCTGAAAGACTGAAAGTAAGAATTTTTTCTTTTTATAATGGTTGTGCTGACATTTGTAATATTTCGCTAAAAACACTTGTAAAATTTTGCTAAACTTTGTATAATAGTTATTAATATCAATATGATGGCAATAGAATGCTTGAAACCTGTGTTAAAGAGAGGGTTGTAATACCTATGAGTTTCAAGGGCGATAGCGGATATTCATATCCTGTTAATTGCGTAAAATATTCGACACATCACAGGACGAATATGCATTTGTGCTGTATTGAAATTAGGATATTATATTAATTTTTTACTAAAATTCAGGAGGGGATTTTATGAAAAATAAAATTAAAAGAATTTCGTCATTTCTGCTTGCTGTATTAATGGTGCTTTCGGCTGTACCTACCTTTGCAGCAACGCCTGGAATAGCGCTTTCCATTGACAGCAAAGACGACTTTTTTGCAGGCGTCACCTACGAGGTAACGGCAACTGCAAGCGGAATAGCTAAAGAACAGCTCATTGACTCTGTTCAAAGCGCTTTCAGCTGGTCAAGTGACGGCTTCGCTGTCAACAGCTCAAACAATTATTCCTACAATCAGGAATCCGACGGAACCTATACCGCTACGGAAAGTGCAAAGTTTACGCTTCCTGAACAGGCAGGTCAAAGCTACACTCTTACTGTAAGCTACGCAAACGCTTTTAATGCTGTTAAAAGCATTACAACGCGTCAGCCTATTACATCAATTTCGGTAAGCTCGTCTAACGATGTAAGCACTGCATTTTATGACGCAGATTCAAGCGTGCTTTACATAGATAATGAAACAACGGCTGATTTTGCGGCAAATGTTACTCCCGCTGTCAGCGACGACGCTATATTTGTATCAGCTACTGCACCTAAAGGTGTGGAAATATCCGAAATTATAGACAACAAATTTTCAGTAACAGTGACAGATGACTGCACAAGCGATTTTGAGCTTGCCGTTACTCCGCAGAGCGGTTATAAATTTCAAAAAACAATAAGCGTTGTTAACTCAATTAAAACAACCTCCTTCACATTAAGAAACAACGGCGTTGATATTGCAAATACAACATCTTTTTCAGGTGAAATTTATCCTGATGTGCCTGCCGGTGTAAAAATTATGCAGGACGAAAGCTTCGTTGTAACCCCTTATACAAAAAAAGGAAACGACGAATATGTTTTCACCTTGACGAACAATTTAACCGGTGAGGAAATCAACGAGTTTTATACAGTTGATGAAAAGTTTAATTGCACTCTTAATATTCACAATCCCGGAACATATTTGCTTGAATGTAAGGCAGTGTCAAAGGGAAGCACTACAAAAAACGGTCTTAAAAAGGGTGAAAGTATTCTTCCAAGAGATTTAAAATCATTACTTGTTATTAATGTGCTTGAAGCTAACCCCATAACAGCCTTGAACTTTTATGAGGTTAAGGATTCGCAGCTTACGAATACAAAGCTTGACTCGGTTACCCTTTATACAGATACTGCACAAAGCACCTATGATATTTCACAAAATCTTGCAATAGCGCCTGAAGGCTATACCAATTCAGTTAAATATGTATCAGACGATACAACAATAGCAACAGTAAGTGACGCCGGAGTTATTACCGCCAAAAAGAGCGGACAGACAAAGATATTTGCCATAAGCGATAAAAATGACTCCGTTTTCGCAGTATGTAATGTTAATGTTGTAGTGGGTATACAAACTATAACAAACATAACTGCACCGTATGACACTTTGCCTGCAGGTCACAGCGAACAGCTTACCGTTACGGCTACTCCTGCCGTTTTTGATGAAGCAATAGGCTGGACATCAGCAATTCCCGAAGCTTTAAGTATAGACAGCAACGGTGTTGCAACGGCAAACGAAAATTATGATTTTAACGGCAATGATTCCGTTATTGTTCCCGTTACCGCAACCTCTCAATTCGGTAAAACCTATACAAAATACATAACCGTAGTTCCTGCGGTACGCGCAGAAAAAGTTGACATTGCTCTGACAGACGCTGACGGAGAAGCTCTTACTCCCGACACAAACGGAGTATACACATCATTTACCTCTCAACAGCTTACTCTTTCGGCTTCTGCCACAGACACAAACAAAAATCCGTCAAACGACAAGCTGATATGGTATGTAAGCATTGACGGCGGCGAAGCAAAGCAGTTTGCCAACGCAGATACAACAGTATTCAAATATACCGCAAATACCGACGGAAGCTATAATGTTACTGTAGCTTCGGCGGCTTCGGTTGTATTCACCTGCTTTGCAATAAGAAGCGGTGAGGGCATCACAGCTAATACAGTATCAGGCGAAATTACTCTTAACACTGTTGCAAAGGCAACAAAAATATCTATTGTTAAACCGTCAACCGGTGCGGCATACACATCTGCAACAATTCCTGCAGGCGAAAGCACGGTTATTGAAGTTAATGTATCTCCATTCGGTGCAAACGCCTCTGACCCCGTAAGCCTTACATCAAGCAACGAGAGTGTTGCCACCGTAGAGCAAACAGCTCTTTCAACTGCAAAAATAAATGCGATTAAAGCCGGCACTGCCAATATCGTTGTAAAAAGCGCCAGCGGTAGCGCTTCCGCAACCTTTAAGGTGACAGTCTCAAACAATCTTGCTCTTGCAGAAATAACCGGATTAGCAAGCAGCTACACTTATACAGGCTCCCAAATTAAGCCGACAGTTCAGGTGATTTACGGCGGAAGTCCTCTTTCAGTCGCTTACTATGACATTAAATATACAAACAACACTAATGCAGGCGAGGCTGTTATAACCATAACAGGAAAGGGCGATTTTGCAAATTCTCAAAAGACTGCTGTTTTCACCATTAAGCCAAAAGCTTTCAGCAGCAATTTTATTACTGCAACATCGGCAAAAAGCGAATATGTTCTTACCACCTCTGTTCGTGAAGCAAACGCAACCTTTACGGTTAAAGATACTCAAAGAAATGTTACTCTGAAAAAGAACACGGATTATACCGTTTCTTACATTAATAATACTGCTGCAGGAAAGGGTACGGCTGTTATTACAGGTATCGGCAATTACTCCGGCAGTATCAGAAAAGAATTTATTGTTAAAGACCAGGCTTCCTACTTTACTGTAAGTTCAATCAGCAATCAGGTTTATAACGGAAAGGCAAAAACACCGTCGCCTGCCGTATATTACAAAGGCAAAAAGCTTACCTTGAATACCGATTACACTCTTAGCTACTCAAGCAATATTAATGTGGGTACAGCAAAAATTGTAATTAAAGGTACGGGCACTTATTACACGGGAAGCAAGACGGTACAATTTAACATTGTGCCTTCAGCGGTTTCAGGCTTTAAGTCATCGGCGCAAACCTATAATTCCGTAACACTCAAATGGAATCAGTCGTCAAAGGCTACAGGCTATCAGATTTATGACGCTTCAACCAACAAGCTTATAAAAACAATAACTAAAAATTCTACTTTAACCTATAAAAAAGGTTCTCTTTCAAGCGTTAAAAACTATAAGTTCAAAATCAGAGCTTATACTACGGTAAATGGCAAAAATTATTACGGCCCGTTTTCTTCGGTTATATCTGTATATACAAAACCAAAGGGAACAAGCATTTCAAGCATCAGCGCTAAATCAAAAGGCTTCACAGTAAAATGGAAGAAGCAAGCCTCGCAGACAACAGGCTATCAGATTCAGTACAGTACCTCAAGTAAGTTCAGTTCAGCCAAGACCGTAACAATAAGCAAGAACAGCACCACATCAAAAACAATTTCAAAGCTGAAATCAAAGAAAAAGTATTATGTTCGCATTCGCACATATAAAACAGTAAACGGTAAAAAGATTTATTCTGCTTGGTCAGCGGCAAAAACCGTTACAACAAAGAAATAAAAGCCGATGATTGACAATTGCCTGCTGCATGGTTTGCAGCTACAATATTTCAAAATCATAATTTAATGATTATAATGCGAATTTAAAGCAGACTGTTTCGCAGTAAGCAGAGCGTGCGTTCATTCCACAAAAATAAAAAACCGAAAGTGTAATCACACTCTCGGTTTTTATTTTTGCTATTGAGCGCATTTTTGCAGGGTTCATAAGTCGTTTTAGCTTTAGATAAGCTTGTTGATATAGCATTTTTACCTGTGCAGGATTTGCTGTAATGATATTTTGAACCTGTAGGAGTAATATATACAGTATCTCCTTTTGCTACAGTAGATATATTATTTGATTGTATTCGTCATCACCGGATTTTGTCTCAAAGGTTATTGATACTGCTTTTTCCCAATAGATTTCGATTTGGATAATTGCATATTTTCTGCAAATGCAGAAAAAGGAAATGAACTGCAAGAAATCATAAATTACGCTCCTTGTCTATTATTTATTACAAAACAAATGAGGATATAATTTTACAGATTTCAGAAACATTTGCATTGCTTTTAAACTCAAATTTAACCTTACCTAATCCGGAAAACCACATTTCAAGTTCACTGTCAAGATCAAGAGTTCCGGCTGTTTCAACAGAATAAGCAGAAATTTTTTTGTAAGGAAGTGAAGTAAAATCTTTTTTTGACCCGGTTAATCCCTGAACATTAATAGAGATAATTCTTTTATTTGTAAATACAACACCATCACGCATACTTTTATATGTAGAGATAATTTGTTCGCCTTCAATAAGAATTGATGATATAGTTTTTGCAAATTCACTGTTATTAACTTGTTTCAGTTTTAAAAATTGAGCGTTTTTAAAATCAATCATTTTAATTCTCCTTTTCTATTTACATATGATAAATAATCTAAATATATTAAAAAGAATAAGTTTTA
>JBJEPL010000130.1:0-4130 GCA_051881215.1 Eubacterium sp.
GGACGTGCTTGCGAATGCCGTCAGCGTTTCCGTTCAGGCAGTTTCAAAATGGGAGAGAGCGGAATCCTCACCCGATACGGATAATCTTATTGCTCTTGCAAAATTATACGGCATATCGGTTGATGAGCTTCTTAACACTTCATCTGATAAAGTAGTTATAAGTAATACTAAAAAGAAGGATAAGGATATAAAGGGTAAAATAAAATCATTGCTTTCAAAGGCAAACGATTTCGGGCTTTATCCCAAGGTTGCAGAAAATCTTTTTAAGTTCCCATACCCTATTATTGTTGTAATAATTTATCTTGCGCTTTCAATGATTTTTAAAATTTGGCATCCTCTTTGGATAATCTTTTTGACAATTCCTATTTATTACAGAATTGCAATAGCGTGCAAGGCTAACAACAATAAGGTATTCAATCTGCTCCTGCCTATTCCCGAGTTCATTGTTTCGGTTTATTTAATACTCGGTTTTGCAACTCACGCATGGGGATATTTAGCTTTATTGTATCTGATAATTCCTATTTATTATTGGTTTGTTGCTTTTTTCACAAAAGCTAAATAAAAACAGAATAAAATATTAAAAGCCGTTCCTTTTGGAACGGCTTTTAATATTCAAAATTGAAAATATTTAAAAAATTATTCCTGAGACGGAGCGCCGACAGGGCAAACACCTTCACAAGCGCCGCACTCGATACAAGTATCAGCATCGATTACGAACTTACCGTCACCCTCTGAAATAGCTCCGACAGGACATTCAGCTGCACAAGCACCGCATGAAATGCAATCATCTGAAATTGCGTATGCCATTAAAAACACCTCCTACATCAAACTATAATTTAAATATAACAGCATATTATTAAAAAATCAAGTTGTTTTTATTCTTTTGCTTTTATTTCCTCTTTTTGATTTGACGGGTTTGAAGGCTCTTTAACAATTCTTACTGCATCTCTGTTAACTACAACAGGCAGTCCGTCAGGCGAGCTATCAAGCTGAATCTTCAGCTGACCCGTAAGAAGTGATACATCAACAACTCTTCCCCTGCCCTCACGGCAATCGACAAGTGTTCCCTTTTTAGGTGTTATTTTATTAAGATACTCATATGAGTTTTGCTCATATTTAAGACAGCACATAAGCCTGCCGCAGGTTCCGCTGATTTTTCCGGGTGCAAGTGAAAGCCCCTGATCCTTTGCCATCTTAATTGTAACAGAATGAAAATCATCAAGAAATGTTGAACAGCAAAACGGCCTTCCGCATATGCCGAGTCCGCCGAGCAGTCTGCTCTCGTCCCTGACGCCTATTTGGCGAAGCTCAATTCTTGTATGAAAGCATGCCGCAAGATCCTTTACAAGCTCGCGAAAATCCACTCTTCCGTCAGCCGTGAAATAGAAAACAATCTTTGACCTGTCAAAAGAATACTCTGCATCGGTCAGGCGCATTTCAAGGGCGTGCTCCTTAATTTTCTCGGCGCAAATAGCGAGCGCCTCTTTTTCAAGCTTCTTATTTTCTTCAAAGGTTTCCATATCCTTTTCGCTTGCAATTCTAATAACAGGCTTCAAAGGCGGAACAACCTCACTGTCATCAACCTCTTTATTTGGGGTATGAGCCATTGCACATTCAATTCCCTTTGAGGTTTCAACAATAAGATACTGCCCCTTTTTTATTTTAAGACCTTTTGGGTCAAAATAGTACATTTTGCCTGTGTCCTTAAAGCGGACACCAACAACCATTATCATTTATCTATCCTCCTATCTGCCTACAGCTTCTCTTAAGCTATAACAGATTTTTGTTATCAGCAACGAATTATTTACATTCATTTCCGCCAATGCTTTAACCTCGTCGCATACATTGATTAATTTAATCAGCTTTTGCTTTGTAAGCTTTGTTCTTAAAGCCTTTACGCAGTCATACTGCCCGGAAATAGCTTCGCCTGATTCATTATATACCAGCGCGTCTCTGAAAATATTTTTTAGAAAATCGCAAACGAATACCACCGACTGTCTGTCCTTTTGAAGAGCAGAGCAGGAAATGAGCATTGAATATTCATTTCCGTCTGCCAAAGCCGTGCAAAGATTATTACACAGCTCAACAAACTCATTTGTTTTACTGTCCTGCAGGCTTTCCATAGCCTTTCCGATGTTTCCGTTACAAATTTTCAGCGCATTTTCAGCCGTTTGAAAATCAACGCCCTCCATACAGTCGGTTATATATCTTGCTCCCTGTGAACACTCAACACCGCTTAAGCTGACAACAACACAGCGGGAAATAATTGTATCCAAAAGTGAGCTTTTTGACTGAACCGTCAGTATAAATACTGCATACGACGGCGGTTCCTCAAGAATTTTAAGTATTGCATTTTGAGCCGATTCATTCATTAAATCGGCATTTGCAAGAATATATATCTTGTAATCAGCCTCATTAGGCTGCATATAAGCATCATTAATAACCTGCCTTACCGTATCAACATGGAAGGAACGCGCTCCGCCTTGAGCGGCATATTCAAAAATATCGGGATGTATCTTTTCAAATGCTTTACGGCACTGACTGCAGTTCATACACGGCTTATTCTCTAAACGGCATACAAGCGCCGCGGCGACAAGCCTTGCAAGACGCTTTTTTCCTAACCCCTGCTCGCCCTCAATGACGATTGCATGAGGAAACCGCCCGGAATCCATAAGGTTTCCGAGCTGATTTAAAACCTTTTCATTTCCATGAAAGCCATTAGAATTCATACCTAAAACTTTTTAAATTCCTCAACATCTACCACGAATGCAACTGCACCGTATTCTTCAACATCAACAGGCTTTTTCAGCAAAGAGCCTTCAATTGTGCTTTCAACGCCTACCTTGCGTACAACACGCTTTGTAACATTTTTCTCAATTATGGAAAACAGACTGTCAACACGATCTTCGGAAACACCCATAAGAACAGTCGTATGACCGCCTTCAAGAAACTGACCTGATGTTGAAACCCTCGTTGCAAAATATCCATCGGCACTTACAGCTGACAGAAGCTTTGAAGCATCCTTATTTGACACTATAACTATTATTAATTTCAAAAAATCACCCTTTAATTTATATTCAAATAATCCAGCCTATAATTCTATGTAATTATTATAAATTAAAAAAAAGAGTAATTCAACAAATGTCTATTTATTTTTAAATAAAATTTACAAATCGGTAACTAAATCACCGAAGCGACTGCTACGATTACAGGCATTGTGATAATCGACAGCAGTGATGACTGCGCCGCGATTTCCGAACCGAGCGCCGTGTCATTATCATACTTTGCCGCGTACATTGCCGTATTTGTAGCCGTAGGGGCGCAGCTTGAAATCATCATTGAAACGAGGAGCTCTCCCCTAACGCCGCATATATAATATATTCCGAGCATACAAAGCGGTATAATTACGAGCCTCATAAGCGAAGCGAAATACAATTCCTTTTTAACAAATAAATTTTTAAAATTTGAATTTGCAAGAAATGTTCCGAATACAATCATCGCCATAGGAGAATTACAGTTTCCTATAATCTCCATAGGATATGCAATCGCATACGGAATATCAAGCTGTAAAAAGAACAACGGCAAGCCTATAATAACCGACATTGAGCCGGGATTCAGTATAAGCCTTTTTAAATCTATTTTTGCCTCGTGACCCGATATTTCATATATGCCATAGGTAAAGGCAACCATATTGAATACCGCAACATAAACCGAGCAATAGAATATACCCTCGCTTCCGATAACGCTTTTCGCCAGAGGCAGAGCAAGAAAGGCGGCATTCGACAAAATCATACCGTAATGATAAATGCCCCTTTCCTTCAGGCTTCTTTTCCTAAAGGTAAAATGAGAAACAACTGCGCCGAAAATATGCGTTGCAAATGCGCAGGCAAAAGCAATAAAAATGCCTTTTACATGCTCTGCGGTATATTCCATTGTCATAAAGGTGTGTATTATGGCAATCGGCAAAATAACATTAAAGAGCAAATCTATAAGCCTTTTTCCGTCGCTTTGCTTGAATATTCCTATTTTATCGGTAACAAATCCTACGCCTGCAATAAGATATAAAATAAGCACCTGCAAGCCGATTGACTTTAAATTATCTAAAAACAAAACAATTAATCCTCATTACT
>JBJEPL010000131.1:0-4102 GCA_051881215.1 Eubacterium sp.
AATCCTTTTGAAGCAGAATTCTGTCGTTATCAAAATCCTTATTTTCTTTTTCTTTATAAAGTTTAAGAAGGTCGGAAACGGTCATTTCCTTTCTTGTATCGCTGTCAAGGTCAATGATTATTTCACCGCTGTCCATCATAATTGTTCTTGTTCCCGTTGAAAGGGCAGAGGACATATTGTGAGTAATCATCAAGGTTGTTATATTGTTTTTCTTTACAATATCGTTCGTTATTTGCATAACCTTGTCAGCCGTTACGGGATCAAGAGCCGCGGTGTGCTCGTCAAGCAGAAGAAGCTTCGGCGTAACTATTGTGCACATCAGCAGTGTTATAACCTGCCTTTGACCGCCGGAAAGCAGACCGATTTTTGTTTTCATTCTATCCTCAAGTCCCATATTGAATTTTGAAACCTCTTCGGTAAAAAGCTCTCTTTTCTTTTTGCTTATTGCTTGAGTAAATGAGCCGGAGCCTGCTCTTGAATAAGCAAGAGCGAGGTTTTCTTCAATGGTCATATTCGGAGCAGTACCTCTCATCGGGTCCTGAAAAACTCTGCCGACAAGCTTTGCCCTTTTATGCTCTGGCATAAATGATATATCCTTTTTGTCAAGAACAATTCTTCCTTTGTCCTGAAGATATGTTCCGCAGATTATATTGAACAGCGTTGATTTACCGGCGCCGTTTGAGCCGACAATTGTAACAAATTCGCCGTCATTGAGCGTAAGATTAATGTTTTTGAGCGCTATATGCTCGTTAACGGTGTCCTTGGCAAAGGTTTTTGAAACATTACTTATTTCAAGCATTCTTCTTTGCCTCCTTTTTCAGCCTGCTGCTTTCAACCTGCTTTTTAATTTCCGGAATTATCAGCGTAGCGGCAACAATAATAGCACAGGTAAGCTTCATAAGATTTTCACTGTTCTTTCCGAAAAGCGAAACATCAATAACAAAAGCTACGATGATTTTATATATAACAGAACCTACAACAGCGCTTACAAGCCCTAATGCAACATTCCTTTTACCGAATATTGCTTCGCCTATAATAACCGCCGCAAGACCGTATATAAGCGTGCCGTTTGAAAAGCTTTGATCCGATAATCCGAGATAATGAGAAACCAAAGCACCCGAAAGAGCAATGAGTCCGTTTGCAAGCGCAAGACCGAATATAAGCGAAAAATCAACATTTATTGATGACGCCTTAACCATATCCGGGTTATCGCCCGTAGCTCTGATACAAAGACCGAGATGCGTTCTGAAAAATATTATTGTTAAAACAAGTATGATTATACATACAACGGCTCCGATAATAAGACCCGCAATTTTTTTGTTAACTCCGCTTATTCCCATAGCATTAAAGAACATTGTAAATACGGAATTAGCATTGAAATTCAGGTTTGACGAGCCTCTCACCATCAGGTTTATCGAATATAATCCGCTCATCGTAATTATTCCTGCCAAAACAGGATGCACCTTCAGCTTCGTCTGTAAAAGACCCGTAACAATTCCTGCCAGAACACCGCAGACAAATGCCGCTAAAAAGCTCAAAAAGCTGAAGCCGTGCGAAGCAACAACGGCCGCAACGGCAGAGCCGAAGCCGAATGAACCCTCTGTTGTAAGATCGGGAATATCAAGTATCCTCAAGGATATGTATATTCCCAAGGCGAGAAGACCGTATAAAAAGCCCTCTTCAATAGCTGTAATATAGACTTGCATAAATTATTTATCCTTTAAAAAAGATACTGCCTCAATAAATGAGGCAGTTATTATTTTTATTGATTTACAATCTGAACCTCGTATCCGATTGTGTCCTTATCAGGTGCTGTAATACCGAGTGAAGCGGCAACACCGCCGTTGAAGGTGCAGTAGTCAACGCCAACAACCTCTGAAGGAATTTCGCTTACTGCTTTACCGTTCATATACTCAATACATTTTTCTGCTGTTTTGGCGCCGATGCCCTTGTCGTCAATAGCAAGAGTTGCAAGGCAGCCGCTGTTTACTGTAGTTGCAGATGAAGCGTAGGTAGGAATTTTTTCCTCCTCGCAAATCTGTGCAAGTGCAGATACACCGTCCTGAACAATAGCGTCGTTAGGAACGAAAATTACATCACACCCATTTGAAATAAGTGTTTCTGTAGCTGATTTAACATCGGCAGAGGTTTCAACCGTTGCTGATTCAAACTCAATATTCTTTGATTCAAGATATTCCTGTGCAGAGGTTACTGTGTCAACAGCGTTAACCTGTGAGGTTGAATAAATGAAGCCCCACTTTGTAACATCGGGAGTGATTTTATATCCCATATCAATGATATCGGATACAGGAATAGCGTTTGAGGTACCTGTTGCGTTTTTATCGGGAGCGTTCATATCTGTTATAACCTGAGCTTCAACAGGCGCTGAAACTGCGCAGAAGAAGCAAGGTGTTTCAGAAGCAAGATTTACAAGCGTCTGAGTGCAGGCGGTTCCGATAGTAAAGATTGCGTCATATGTTCCGTCGTCCATAGCGCTGATAATAGTTGAAAGCGCCGAAGCGTCGCCTTGAGCGTCTTTGTAATCGAATGTTGCGTCTGTGTAACCTGCAGACTGCATTTTCTCAATAATGCCATCCTTCATATCAACAAATGCTCCGTTAGCACCTGTCTGAACAACAATACCGAATTTAGCAGCCTTTGCTGTTTCGGGTGTAGTGCTGTTGTCTTCTGATTTACTGCTTGTCGAGCATCCGGCAAAGGAAGCAGCAATCATCAGTACTGCAAGTAATAATGCGGTGATTTTTTTCAAATTCTTTTTCATAGTTAATTCTCCTTACTGTAATTATTATTATATTTTTCAAGCTCGTTAAAAGCTTTTGAAACCATTTGCTCGGTAATTTTATACGGATTATGGTCAATGTCCTTCATAGCGCAGACTAAAGGAACAAGCTTATCCAGGTCATTTGTACTCATTTCAATGTCCTCAAGGCAGGTGGGTAATCCGACTGATTTGTTAAAATCAAACATTGTCTTAAACATTTTTTCGTCGCCGTCAACAAGAAGCAAAATCAATACTCCGTAGCCAACAACCTCGCCGTGCAGGTGCCTTTCTTCAATATGAGGATAAGAGGTGAGTGCATAGAATACCGCATGAGCAAGCCCTGTATTGTAGTCGATAATATGTTCAGCCGTAAGCAGTATTGACGCAATTCCTGTTGTTACAACAACGGCGAGAATTACCTGCTCGACCTCAAAGCTTGCCTCGCCCCTTTTAAAATCATCAAGAGCCTTTTTGCCGTATTTTAACAGCGGATAAAGGCAGAGCTGACTTGTTGTAACACCGAGATTGTGATAGTGTACCAAATCCTCACCACGGCTTGACATAACCGATTCAAAATATTTTGCATATGTGTCGCCCATACCCGCCCAAATATACTTTGAAGGGGATTTTGCAATTGTGGGAGTGTGTATAAAGCAGTGCTTTGCAGGAGCAGGGAAGAAAAACGGTTCTTTAAAAGTTCCGTCGCTGTTATACATTATCGAAACAGCAGTCGTCCCCGCACAGTTTGAAGCAATGGTGGGAAAAGTGAATATTACCTTGTTTGCCCTGTAAGCAAGCGCCTTGCAGGTATCAAGCGCCTTTCCGCCTCCGATTGCAAAAATCATATCGGCGCTTTTAACTGCTTCATTGCCCTCAAGAATTTCAACATTTTCATAGCTGGCTTCACCGCCGTACCATAAAAAGTCAATAATTTCCATTTGAGTATTTTCTATACTTTTTTCAATTAAATCTTTAACTTTTGATATTGCCGTTTTTCCGCCGATACAAACTATTTTTTTACCGAACGGCGAGCATATTTTATCAATCAGAGAATAAACATCATCGCCTATTGAATAGCTCGGCAGGCTAATTGAATAATTCTTCAACTAAAATACTTCCTTATTATTATTAGATAGAATTATAACATTATATATCTTTAATGTCAAACAGTTCCAAGCAAAGTTGAGAATTAAAAATTTTTGCAGTGGCAAAATAAGATATGATATAAATTTCTTTACGGAGCAATTATGAAACAGAAAATTTTTTCATTATTAATGATTTTTTTGCAATAATCTCAAGTAAGTTCTTGTTGGAGAAACA
>JBJEPL010000132.1:0-14262 GCA_051881215.1 Eubacterium sp.
CAATATCAACAAGCCATATTCTGCCGTTCTTTTCTCCTTTTACTAATCCATCGTTACATAATTCTGCGATTTTTCTTGCTGCTACTCCTGTTTCTTTCGCACATTCGCCTGTAGTTAATTTTGTTTTTGCCATTTGGTTATAACTCCTTTTAGATTATAAAATTTTTGATTTCTTGATACTGTGTAAGTGCCTTATCAAGCTTATTTGATTTTTCAAATATAAAGATATTAAAATCTTTAATGTTTCTGTTTGGTTCTACTTCTAACAGCTTAAAGCCTTTTAACATTAAGAACCCTGCGAGCCTTTGATTAAATACTTTGAATATGCTTGTCACCTCCATTTCCAGAAAATAAAAAAGACTATGCAAACTGAATACAACAATCAAAGCGTACTAAAAGTACACTTTACTTGCTATATTCAATCAGCATAGCCTATTGCCATTTAGGGAATTGCTCCGCTTGTGCTTTATGGCATCGTATTAGCACTAACCAATGTTATATGAAGCGGTAAGATTGTTAATTGTAATTTATTTGGTTTGCTCTGGACTTGAGCAACAATATAATTATTATACACTAAAGGTCAGTAAAAGTCAATACTTTTTGATAAAAAATTAGCACTCATTTTATTTGAGTGCTAAAAGCAATAAAATATTAGTTTTATAAACAATCTGACGTAGAAATTACAAAAGTAATATATTTATTTATCTCCGGGTTTTCTGTTTTTAAGATAACGCCTTCTTGCTTCCTCATTTGGTAAACTCTGAAGGTATCTCAAATGCTCATCCCAATCTTCAACCGGTACTACTGGCTTTGCATCGTCAATAGCTTTTATAATGGCATATACTGCCCATCCAAGTAAAAATACAACAACTATTGCTAAATACATTTCAATTACCCCCTAATTGTAATTTTAGCGTATCATAATTTTTTTACTATGTCAAGAATATCTTTGTGATGGCTCATTTAAATCAACACTAAAATGTGTAACTGTGCAGCAGGCTATTTTATTTAATGATTGCCTTAATTGATTTAATGAAAATCCATATGTAAAATTGTTTTGTCTTTGTGCAGCAGGCGACAACAAATTCAATAATATTTCATTGCTGTCCATTCTATTAAATACATTCTTTATAGATGGATATAGATTAACTATGTAATTGTAAACATCTTGTGTCGATTTATAATCGTTGTCGTTCACACTAATGGATACAAATTGGTTGCCGTCATCTGCTTTTGTAAATTTAATCATTTTTATATTCCTCTCTTATTTAGATTATTAATAGGACTACTATTAAAGTATTTTTTTGCCAAATCGTCATTTGTAAAATCAATATAGGCTGCTTCAGTAACAGTAACACTACTATGCCCTAATAGCCTACTCAAAGTATATATATCCCCTCCATTCATTAAAAATCTTTTAGCAAAGTTATTTCTTAAAGTGTGCGGGTGTGCATTTTCTATACCTACACGCTTACAATACTTTTTAAAGTTTGTTTCAAAATTCCCGACCGTGAGGGGCTTACCCTGATTAGTGCAGAACAAATATTCACTATCTCTATATCTGTCTTTATAATTTAGCCACAACTTTAATAAACGTGCTACTTTATCACTATAAAACACTGTTCTGCTTTGTTTACCTTTTGTAATAACAGCAGGTAAATATATAGAATTTCTTTTTATATTTACATTTTCTGTTTTCGTCTGTAGTGTTTCCCCTATTCTCATACCACTGTCAAGCAATAATTGAATTATAATATAGTCTCTGTACTCCGGAAATTTGGATATATCCATATTGTTTAATATTAAGTTAAATTCACAATCTGTAATGAAATATAACGGCTTACGCTCTTGTTTTAAATATTTTATACGTTTGCAGGGGTTACAGCTTATATAATCATTGTCATACAAGAAATTAAAAAATACCTTTATATTTCTTAAATAATTATTCACCGTAGCGTTTGATATGTCTTTTTCGTAGTCTGTTCTATTATGCGGATAATTGCAATTAACACTTGCAGCATTTGCTACTACTGTATATTTGCCCCTGTTTAACAGATATTTCATATAAGCCTTTATGTGCTTTTCTTTGATTGCATTTATTTTTGTTATGTTATGCTCATTTTCTAAATATTGAATAAATAGCCTTAACGCTTGTTCATAGCTCAATATTGTTTTATGTGACAAAACCTTATAATCACAATACGTCATAAACTCGTCTAATGTGTTGTATAAATCGTTCACAATAAAAAAACACTCCCTACTTATTAAGGCAATAAATAGGAAATGTTTATAGGTTTAGATTAAAAATATTTATAGGTTTAGATGTTTGAAATCATATATATTTTTATAGCCTTTGTTGCAATGATAGCGGACAAAAAACGCTTAAAACACGCATAAATAGGCACTATGCAGATGTGCGCAGTGAAAGCTTGAGCTTATCTGCAATCATAGCAATAAATTCGGAATTAGTCGGCTTTCCTCTCTGTGACTGGATTGTATAACCGAAATATGACGATAAAACATCAACATCTCCCCTGTCCCATGCAACCTCTATTGCGTGGCGTATTGCTCGTTCTACTCTTGACGAGGTTGTGTTATACATCTTTGCAACAGTCGGATAGAGAAGCTTTGTAACCGAGCCGAGCATTTCGCTGTCGTTTACGCAAAGGCGGATTGCCGTTCTTAAATACTGATAACCCTTAATATGAGCAGGAACACCGATCTGGCGCATAATATCGGAAATCACAACATCTATATCGCTGTCAAGAGATGACGAAAGCTCGCGCTTTTTCTTCTCCGTTTTCCAATTTGACAGACGGGTAATTCTTTTTGCAACAGATTTAGGATTAACAGGCTTTATAAAATAATAATCCGCGCCTGCGCTTACCATCTGCTCTTCAAAATCCTGCGAATCAATTGCAGACAAAAGGATAATCAGCGGTTTTTCCGACAGGGATTCATTAATATGCTCCATAACATCTATGGCGTCCTCATTTGCCATAAACACATCCATAAGAACAGCGTCAATATGCTGTGACTCAATAACGGAAATTACCCTTGAACCGTCCTTCGGTGTAAGTACAACATCAAAGCCTGCGTTTTTTAACTCCTGCTGGCATTCTTTGCCGAATTGAGCCGAATCATCGGCTACAAGTACTTTTAAATTGTTTTTCATTTGAAAAAGCCTCCTTTTTTATTTCTTCCACATATTACCACTTATGGAATGTAATTGCAAGAGTTTTTCACAAAATAATGTGTATTTTTTTCACAATATATTTTTTTCGTTTTTATATCGTATACAGAAAATATCAAAAAAATTGTCTATTCTGTCTTCTCTGACTGTTCAAGCATTTTTTCAGCAAATATACCGTATCCTTTTTCGGGATTATCAACGATTACATGAGTGAGAGCGCCGATAAGCTTACCGTTTTGGATAATCGGAGAGCCGCTCATTCCCTGAACTATTCCGCCTGTTTTTTCAAGAAGCTCCTTATCAGTTACCTTAATAACAAGGTTTTTGTCGTTTTTTCCGTCGCGGTATGAAACACGGGTTATTTCAACCGTATAAAGCTTCGGTCCGCTGCTGTCGACAGTGGATATAATCTGCGCCTGTCCCTTTTCCACCTCCTGTATCGGAGCAATCTCATACAAGGGCATCTTGCTTACATCACAGCTGTATTTACCGTAAATTCCGCACTCGCTGTTATTTTCAAGCGTACCTATAACGCTGTCGGAAAAATCACAGCACAAGGAGCCTGTTTCTCCCTCGGTGCTCTTATATAGCTTCGTCACGGTTGCTTTTACTGCTTCGCCGTTTAAAATCGGCATAATCTCATTTGTGTCAACATCGGTTATAGGGTGCCCCAGTGCGGCAACCGAACTGTTTTCGGGATTGTAAAAGGTTATTGTTCCTATTCCGGCTGTTGAATCCCTAACCCAAATACCTGCTTTATATCTTCCCTCGGAAACAGAGTATTCGGGCGTCAGGGTAAAGATCTTATAATTTCCGTTTCTCTTGACGCGAATTTTATAATCCTTACCGTTGTTATCATTGAGCATTTCTTCAACCTCTGTTGATGAATAAACCTTTATATTGTTTATTTCAACAATAATATCGCCCTTTTCAAGCCCTGCCTCTTTGGCAGGATTTGATTTGCCGTTTTTGCCGTCAACATCTTTAGTCCCTACAATCATTACTCCGTCGGTATAAAGCTTTATTCCGAAGCTCTCTCCGCTGACATATACCTGCTTTACCTTTTTCGGAGCAATGGTCGTGCTTTTAACAGGTATAACGCCGAAAAGATTAAGCTGTCCATCTGTTTGGGAAACTCTTTGTATATTCTGAAAGTCAACCTGCGCCTCTTTATCTATACTCATATAATAGATATTATCAAAGCTAATTTGATTTTCGGAATAACAATTAATATTATCAGGCAGAGCAATCCTGCCGAAAATTACAAGCCCGTAAATAACAACAAGCAGCATAGCAAATACCGAATCGGCGGTACGGATAAATTTTTTCACATTAATCACCGATTATATTATGGACAAAAAATAAGGACATCGGTACCGATGTCCTTAAAATTTTTAAATTATTTATAAATTTTTCAGTTAGATTGAAACCTCGTGAGCAACATTGTAGAGATCCATATCAATTGTCTTTGTCATATTCAGAGCTTCAAAGATATCGTAATCAACAACCTCTTCCTTCTGCGCTGCAACAACACGGTTGCCGATATTCTCCATAAGAAGCTTAACTGCATAGTTACCCATACGGGTTGCCATAACTCTGTCCTTAACGGTTGGATGACCTCCGCGCTGAACATGGCCTAAAACAACGGAACGGGACTCAACGCCTGTTTTTGCCTGGATTTCTTTAGCAAGTGCTTCCACATCAACACCCACACCCTCGGCAACAATAATAAGAAAATGCTTTTTGCCTGTTCTTTGAGTTTTTTCCATACGCTCAATAACATGCTTTTCTATATCAAATTCAACCTCAGGAATAAGAATTGCCGTTGCACCGCTGGCAATACCCGAATTGAGCGCAAGATAACCTGCTCTTCTTCCCATAACCTCTACTACCGTGCAACGGTCGTGGCTTTCACCTGTATCGCGCAGGCGGTCAACCATTTCCATAATAGTATTAAGGCATGTGTCATATCCGATTGTATAATCACAGCAGGCAATATCATTATCAATAGTGCCCGGAACACCTACGCACGGAATACCTCTTTCGGAAAGGTCTCTTGCTCCGCGGAAGGAGCCGTCGCCGCCGATTACAACAACGCCCTCGATTCCCCATTCCTGACAGGTGCGTATAGCCTTTCTCATACCTTCTTCTGTAGCAAATTCAACGGAACGGGCAGAATAAAGAATTGTTCCGCCTCTATTGATAATATCCGAAACAGAGCGAAGATCCATTTCAATAAAATCCCCGTTAATAAGTCCGTTATAACCGCGGATAACACCGTAAACCTTAATTCCGTTTTCGCATGCTGTACGAACAACTGCACGAACAGCAGCATTCATTCCCGGTGCGTCACCGCCGCTGGTTAATACCGCAATAGTTTTCATAACAAAAATCCTCCTGTATCCTTAATGATGATTACAAAGATAACATACTGTATTTTAATCGCAGATAAGAAAAATGTCAAGTATTGGCTTAATTAATTGACTGACAGCATAACAATTGTCTATAACAATACGGATATTTATTGCTTATATACAACATTTGCGTCACCGAGTATTCTTTTAAGCTCCTTTAGCTCGGTGGAATTCACCTCAACAAAGCTGCTTTGTGGCTGAAGCTCATATTTCCCACTGTCAATATAGTAAAAATACAGCGGGATTGTTCCTTCAAATATTGTTGTTACTCTTTTTGCAAGCTCAATTTTTTCATCGTCTGCACTTTCAAAGCGCAAAAACAAGCCATTTCTCCTGCTCTTTTTTTGCGCAGGCTTGACATTATCATTTTCTGATACAGAAGCGTTCAAATCCTCTTTTGACGGAGGAGGCATAATCTCGTTTGCAAGAACCTTTGCGTCCTTTTCCTCTTCAAGAGAAAGCGAGCCGAATACCGTTATAATACTTCCCTCATAAAGCAGATTTCCTCTGTTTTCAAGTATTTTCGGGAAAACAACTATCTCTATTGAGCCGTACAAATCCTCAACGGTAACAAACGCCATTGACGCACCGTTTCTTGTCTGCTTAACGGTTGTATGAGTAATTATACCGCAAAGCTTAACAAAGGCTTTATCCTTATATGCGGAAAAAGACTCGTTTGAGGCTTCAATAAGGTCAATGGTATTAGCATAGCCGAGCTGACGGCAAAGCTGTGAATATTTATCCATAGGATGGCCTGAAAGATACAGTCCTGTCATATCCTTTTCCATTTTCAAAAGCTCTGTTTTAGGGAATTCATCAACATCGGGAATTTCAAAATCGAAGGACATAACATCACCGCCGTTGAGGTCAAAAAATCCGACCTGACCGTATTGCGTATTACGGCGGTAATCCTCAAGATTTGATACTATTGACGGCAGGGCCTGAAGCATTTGCCTTCTGTTATTACCGAAGCAATCCATTGCTCCGCATCTTATAAGACTCTCGACAGCTCTGCGGTTAAAATGGCCCTCCTGCATTCGCTTGCAGAAGTCTATTAAATCGGTGAATTTTCCATTTTGCCTTTCGGCAATTATTTCGTTGATAAATTCACTGCCTATATTTTTTATTCCGAGAAGTCCGTAGTTAATGATTTTACCGTTTGCGGTAAAGCCTTTCATTGATGTATTGATATCAGGCGGGCCTAATCTTAAGCCTATTCTTTTACATTCGGCAGTATACCTTGCAATTTTATTTGACTGGTCAAGAACGGAGGTCATAAGAGCCGCCATAAACTGCGCAGGATAATAGCATTTCAGATACGCTGTTCTGTATGCAACAAGAGCATAGCAGGCGGCATGGGATTTATTAAACGCATATTTGGCAAAATCAGCCATACGGTCAAATATTGAATTTGCCGTAAGCTCGTCAATATCATTCTTTGCACAGCCTTCAATAAAGGTTGTCCTTTCTTTTTCCATTACCGCTGTTTTCTTTTTACTCATAGCACGGCGCACAATATCGGCTCTGCCGTATGAATAGCCTGCAAGCTCACGAAAAATCTGCATTACCTGCTCCTGATAAACAATACAGCCGTAGGTATTTTCAAGTATAGGGCGCAGCTTTTGCGTCGGATATTCTATTTTATCGGGATTATGCGAATTTTCCACAAATGTATCAATCTGCTTTGCAGGACCCGGACGGTAAAGCGATGTTGCGGCAATTAAATCCTCAAGCGCTGTCGGCTTGAGATTCATAAGCATCTGCTTCATACCGGAGGATTCAAACTGAAAAACGCCCTCAGTCTGACCCTTTGCGAAAATTTTATATACATTCTCGTCTTCAATTGAAATGCTGTTTATATCAATTCCTGTTGCTTTGGAGGCGTCGTCGATAACAGTCAGCGTACGCAGACCGAGAAAATCAATTTTAAGCAGTCCTAGTTCCTCAAGTGTTGTCATAATATACTGCGTTACAGGCACGCCGTCATTTGTTGCAAGCGGAACATAAGACGATACAGGATTATGGGTAATAACAACGCCTGCGGCATGGGTGGAGGTATTTCTCGGCATACCCTCAACCTTTTTTGCAGTTTCAATAAGCTCGTTGACCTGCGGATTTTCAGCCATTAAAGACGACAACTCTTTAGATTTATTAACCGCCTGCTCAATGGTAATATGAAAATCGTTTGGAACAAGCTTTGCAACCGCATCAACAGCGGCATAAGGCATACCCATGGCTCTTCCCACATCGCGGATTGCGGCGCGTGTTGCAAGAGTACCGAAGGTAACTATCTGCGCAACATGGTCACTGCCGTATTTATCGGCAACATAATTTATTACCTCTTCTCTTCTTTCATAGCAGAAATCTATATCAAAATCGGGCATTGAAACCCTTTCGGGATTAAGAAATCTTTCAAAGATAAGATTATATTTCATCGGGTCAAGATCCGTAATTTCCATACAATATGCAGCTATGGAGCCTGCACCCGAGCCTCTTCCGGGGCCGACAGGAATTTTCCGCCGTTTTGCATACGATACAAAATCCGCAACGATAAGATAATAATCCGTATATCCCATTTTTTCTACGGTTTCAAGCTCGTATTCCAAACGGTCATAATATTCCTTCGGCGGATTTTTGCCGTATCTTTTTTTCATACCCTGCATACAAAGCATTTTAAAATATTCAAAATGATTCATATTATCGGGTGTTTCGTAATAAGGGAGCCGGGTATGACCGAATTCAAAATCAAAATTGCACCTCTGTGCAATAATATCAGTATTATCAATTGCCTCGGGAACATCGGCAAAAAGGCTTCTCATCTCTTCCTCACTTTTGAGGTAAAATTCATTAGAATGAAACTCAAGCCCTGTATCCTCGCCTATAACATGATTGGTTGCAATACAGATAAGCACCTGCTGAATTTTTGCATCTGATTTTTCAATATAATGCACATCATTTGTAGCAACAAGCGGTATTCCCGTTTCTCTTGAAATACGCTTTATTCCCTCGTTGACAGACTGCTGTTCAGGCAGGCCGTGGTTTTGAAGCTCAAGAAAATAGTTGCTTTTGCCGAAAACATCTCTGTACCACAAAGCGGTGCTTTTCGCCTTTTCATAATCCTTTTGCAAAAGGCTTTGAGATATTTCACCTGCAAGGCAGGCAGAAAGGCATATCAAGCCTTCCTTGTATTTTTCAAGTATATCGCGGTCAACACGGGGCTTGAAATAAAAGCCTTCAGTAAATGATTTTGAAACAAGCTGAATAAGATTTTTATAACCTGTTTCATTTTCGCAGAGAAGTATCAGGTGGTTATAATCCTTATCAAGCACCTTTTCCTTATCAAATCTTGTTCTCGGCGCAACATAAACCTCACAACCGATAATAGGCTTAATCCCCTGCTCCTTACAAGCCTTATAAAAATCAACAGCCCCGTACATATTACCGTGGTCGGTAATAGCAAGAGACTGCATTCCCAGACTCTTTGCACGCTCAACCAACTGCTTGATTCGGCACGCACCGTCAAGCAGTGAAAATTCCGTATGAGTATGCAAATGAGTAAACATATTATAAATTCCTCTTTTAACTATAAATCCTGTGCAATTTCAAGAATTTTTTTCAATCTATGATTAACTCCCGACTTTGAAAGACCGCTTAACTGCGCAAGCTCCGACAATGAAGCCTCGGGATTATCAAGCCTTAAAACAGCAATTTTTCTTAAATCCTCTTTAAGATATTCCAATCCCTTTGTTTTGGTTATTTTTTCTATAGCTTCTATATGGATATAGCTTGCCTTAACTGTTTTTTCTATATTGGCAGTTTCGCAGTTTGCGGTGCGGTTAGCCTTATTTCTGAAATCCTTGACTATTTCAATATTCATCATCTCAAACATTGCAGATGACGCACCCATAAGATAAAGGCAGTCCTCAATAGCCTCGCTGTCCTTGAAATAAACTATATTATATCCTTTTCTGTTTGAGGTTTTTGGCGTCATATCAAGCTCCGAAAGCAGAGTTACAAAGCTTTTTGATAGGTTCATATAAGGAATAGTGAACTCAAGATGATAGCCCTTTTCAGGAGAAGATATGGTTCCGCATGCAAGAAATGCACCTGCTATAAAAGCATTTAAACAGCTCTCGCAGTCAAAGTTTGAAAAGTTGATTTTCAAGCTTCCCTTTTCTGTATGACCGAAGGAGCCGAGAATTTTATCACAGCTTTTTTTATCATCAATCATTACCGAGAAGCTTTTGCCCTTTGGTGAAACCCTTATACTGCATTTAACATTACAGTATTTTTTCATCAGCTTTTTATACAGCTTTGCAATGTTCTCATTCTCTGTCTGTATACCGACGCTGATTGAAGAAAAGCTTTTGCCGAAAATACACATTCCGTAAAGCATTGACCTTTCACAGCAGGATTTTTCATATTCAATTTGTAAAAGCTCGTTTTTTACCTTTTGTGAAAATGACATTATTTTATCTTATTTACGGTCTATATCTCTGTGGTTTACGGTAACATTGTCCCATTTTTTTGAAAAGTGCTCTTTTAAAGCCTCGGCAAAGGCAACGCTTCTGTGGTTACCGCCGGTACAGCCTATTGCAAAAACTATCTGGCTCTTGCCCTCTTTGATATAAAGAGGGTTAAGAAAATCAAGAAAATCAATAAGCCTTTTGAGCAGCTCGTTTGACTGGTCAAAGGAAAAAACATAGTTTTTAACCTCTTCATCAAGACCCGTTTTATTCTTTAAAGCGTCAACCCAATATGGATTAGGCAGACATCTAACATCAATAACGAAATCCGCCTCATTGGGAACACCGTATTTAAAGCCGAAAGACATACAATGAATATTCATTGCGTCCTTATCCTCGCCGAGAACGATTTGAGAAAGCCTGCTGCGAAGCTTTGGATTATCCAAATCCGTTGTATCAATTACATAATCGGCTCTCAAACGAAGCGGCGCAAGTATGTTCTTTTCGTATTTTATTGCTTCCTCTATTGAACCTGAAAATTTATCTGAAAAAGGATGCTTTCTGCGTGTAAGCTTATATCTTTTTAAAGCCTCCTGCTCTTTGACATCAAGATAAATAATTTTAACCTGATATCCGTATTCCTCTACACGGGATACGCTTTCAAGCAGTTTTTCAAAAATATGGCTTGAGCGGACATCGGTAACTATTACAACCTTATTATACTCCTCTCCCTTTTCAAGAAGGCCGACAAAGGTCGCAATAAGCTCCGGAGGCATATTATCAATACAATAATACCCAACATCCTCAAGAAATCCCATCGCTGTTGATTTTCCTGCTCCGCTTACACCTGTTAAAACAATTAATTCCTTTTCCATATTAATTCTCCGCTATTTTGTTACTCTTATTTCCATCTCCAGCTCTACGCCCTTTTCGCGCAAAACCGTATCATGACATAATTTACAAAGCTCAAGCACATCCTTACAGGTTGCGCCGCCTTTATTTATCACAAAGCCGGCATGCTTTTCGCTGACCTGCGCACCGCCGACCTGCTTTCCTTTTAAATTGCACTCTTGAATCAGTGCACCTGCAAAATATCCCTCGGGTCTTTTAAAGGTTGACCCCGCAGACGGATACTCGAGCGGCTGCTTCTCTCTTCGTCTGGACATTAAATCGTCCATTTTTTCCTTTATTTCTTCTTTATTACCTTTTTTCAGCTTGAGATATATACCTGTTATGATGCAACCGTTAGCATAATATGCAGAATGACGGTATGACAAATCAAGCGACTCTCCCTCAAGGCTTCCCTTACTGCCATTTGCGTCAATATGATCGCATTTAATAAGAACGTCCTTCATTTCACCGCCGTATGCACCTGCGTTCATAAACGCACCGCCTCCGCACGAGCCGGGAATTCCGTAGGCAAATTCAAGCCCTGTCAAGCCGTTTTCGTAAGCAAATCTGCACACTCTTATAAGAAGAGCTCCTGCACCGGCATATATTGTTTCATCATCTATAAGCCTTATCTCGCCCATTTTTTCGCCGATAATCATAACGCAGGCGTCTATACCGTCATCGTCAACGAGCAGATTTGAACCGTTGCCGACTGCGATTAAACGGATATTGTTCTCTTTTGCTGTTTTTACAAGCTGCGATATCTGACTTTCGTTTTCGGGATAAACGATAAGCCTTGCATTACCGCCTATTTTAAAGGTTGTATGAAGGCTCATTGACTCGTTTTCGGTATATTCGCAGCCCAATATTTTGCATAGCTCAATTAACTGATTCAAATTATCACCGATTAATCTTTTACTTTACCGAGAATAGCTGCTCCGATTACTCCGGCATCATTGCCGAGCTCGGCTTTTACTATCTTTGTCTGAATCTTGCTGTATATTGAATATCTCTCTGCCTGAACATATCTGCGCAAAGGCTTCATAAGAGTTTCGCCCTCGTTACAGATACCTCCGCCTACGCAGATGATTTCCGGCTGAAGAGCATTAACGATATTGATAAGTCCGCAGGAAACATATTTGATATATTGATCAACCACTTTAATTCCGGCAATATCGCCCTTTCTCATTGCATCAAAAGCAGTTCTGCCCGAAACCTTGCCCTCTTCTTTGGCAAGCTCGTGCATAACGGAATCGGGATTCTCCTCCATGGCTCTCTTTGTCTGTGCTATAAGAGCGGTTGCCGAAGCATATGCTTCCCAGCAGCCCTTTCTGCCGCAGGTGCACTGCTCGCCGTCAACCATAATAACCATATGGCCGCACTCGCCGCCTGCAAAGTTAACACCGTTAACAATTTTTCCGTCAATAATAATACCCGAGCCTACGCCCGTACCGAGAGTTACGGCAACAAAGTTTTTTGAGCCGTGGCCTACGCCTGCATAAGCCTCTCCGAGAGCTGCGCAGTTTGCGTCATTTTCAACATAAACATCCTTTATGCCGAGCCTTTCAATAAGCATATCCTTTGCAGGAACATTATTGAAAACGAGATTGTTGGCAAATTCAATTACTCCGTCGCCGTTAACGGTACCCGGAGTTCCGAGGCCAACAGAGCTTATATCGTCAATTGTAAGCCCTGCCTTTTCAACAGCTTCTAAAGAAACTCTTGCGATATCGTCAAAAATCTCCTGTGCGCTTCTCGGACTGTTGGTTGCGGTTTTTGAAGTTGCAACGATTTCATATTTATCATTTACAACAGATGAAACAATATTTGTTCCCCCAAGATCAATACCAATAGTAAACATATTTCTACCTCACACTATAATTTAGCTTTTCCAAATTTCCACTTCTTTGTCAACCGGCTGAACATCGTCCATACCAAGGCTCAACATCAAATCCTTTGCGGCGTTATAGCCCATCTTTTTCTGCCTGTTATTCATTGCGGCAGTTTCAACTATTACTGCCAAATTACGGCCGGGAGTTATCGGAACGGTCATAACAGGGACTTTAACATCAAGAATATTTGCATATTCATTATCAAGGCCAAGCCTGTCATATGCTTTTGTGGAATCCCAAGGCTCAAGCTGAATAACCATATCAATTTTTTCGGAAGGCTTTACTGCACCCATACCGAAGATTCTTCTTGCGTCTATTATTCCTATTCCGCGAAGCTCAACAAAGTGCCTGATATTGCTCGGTGAATTACCCATAAGGGTTTTATCGCTGATTTTTCTTATCTCAACAGCGTCATCGGCAATAAGCCTGTGTCCTCTTTTGATAAGCTCAATAGCCGCTTCACTCTTTCCGGCTCCGCTTTCTCCGGTAATCAAAACGCCCTCGCCGTAAACCTCAACAAGAACGCCGTGCCTTGTTACCCTCGGAGCAAGCTCAGCATTAAGATAAGCAATCAATGCCGCAAGAAACGGTGATGTCTCCTCTTCGGTTTTCAGCAAAGGAACCTCGTATCTTTTACATGCGTCAATAAAGTAATCGGGGATATCCAAGCCTCTTGTGAATACCGCGGCAGCCGGCTTAAGGCTCAACCAATATCCAAGAGCTTTGTTTCTCTCCTCATCGCTCATATTGCGCATAAAAGCAAGCTCCGTCCAACCGAGAATCTGAATTCTCAAAGGATCAAAGTAGTCGGTATATCCTGTTAAAACTATACCGGGCCTGTTAATCTCATTTGTAGTAATAAGTATTTCATCGGCCGGCTTGGGAAGATAAACTACCTCAAGGTGATGAAAATCAATTATTTTTTCAAGAGATACAGAATAAGTTTGTGCCATCATGCTCCCTCCCGAACAGAATATAACCCTATTATAAATTATATTTCTCACTTAATCAAGAAATTTTTAACTAATAAACAAATAATTAATTATAATTACTCAATATTTACAAAAAAATCAAATTATGCTATTATCATTTACATAATATCTATGATTTAGGTGATTTAATTTTTGGACAGAAAATTGAAAATAGGCATAGGAACAGACGCTTTCCCACCTACAACAGACGGAATCAGCAATGTTGCTCAAAACTATGCCGATATAATAAACAATAAAAATTTGGGAGAAGCAGTAGTTATAACTCCCAAAAATCCCAATCAGCACGATTATAAATACAATTACGAAATATTCAGATATAAAAGCTGGTGGCTTCCTTCATCAGAGGGATACAGCATAGGCTGGCCTTTTAAAGATGAGCTACATCAGGCAATAATTGATATGGATTTTGATATT
>JBJEPL010000133.1:0-1127 GCA_051881215.1 Eubacterium sp.
AAGCGTTTTATATCTGTCCATATTATATTGGGAATGCTCGGTTTCCTTGCTCCACAAATGTATAGTCCAGCTGTCCTCGCCGAAATATGTATTAACAAGAACACCGATAACCGCCATTTTGATTTTTGACAGAACATCATAATCATCAACGGCTGTAAGAAAATATCTGAAGATAAAATATGACGCTATATTCTCGTTAAATGCTTCATTTTTAACAGGTTTTACAGTCGGACTATTGACCTTTTCAAGCCATTGCGGATTTATCAGCTCGGGATTTTTAAACACATCGAAGAAATCAATTTTATCTCCTCCCTCGCTGTATTCCTCCATATCCTTTTGAAGCTCTTTGCCGTAATCAAGAAGTTCAATCAATCTTTCGTTTAACGTAGCTTCTCTGTTTTGAACAATTGAAAAAGCCTTTTTTCTTGCTTTAACCAAAAAGAAGTATGTTGCCGCGTCGATTTCATTTAAAACAGGCGGCAAATCGTTCTGCTCATCGGAAAAGCTCATAGGCTCTTTCAGGTTATACATCATATCCGACGCTACAGGGCAGGAAAAGGAAACACCCATTTCTCTGACAGAGCCGAAATCGTTAATAAATCTCGGGAACATACGGCAGGTATACGGAGTATGCTCGCCGCCTATTGCAATGTGCATATCGCAGAGGTTTTCGTTATTCAAGAACGGGCACCTTTTTTTATCGGCAAGGCGAAAAATGGTATTTTTGAACTCGTCCTTATCGAGGACGCTGTCAATGCGTGCTTTTATCTCCCCTGTTATATTTTTATAATAGTTAAGGGAATCGGCGTCAACATCGACCTCCCACCCCTGACAGCATGAATCGGGGCAGGCTCCCGCTATACAATTAAAATCTTTATAAAATGACAGTGTTCTTAAAATCATATTTGTTATTCCTAAAATAAAAATTTATGCTTACGAAGCTATTCGGTAGCAATCCGAACAGTAAATTCAAAGCGCCTTATTAAACTTACTATTCAATACATTAAAAACAGCGAATATCCAAATGGATATTCGCTGTTTTTGGTGCGAGAGACGGGACTTGAACCCGTACGAGTCGCCCCACACGCCCCTCAAACGTGCGCGTCTGCCGATTCCGCCACTCTCGC
>JBJEPL010000133.1:1227-14139 GCA_051881215.1 Eubacterium sp.
GAGTCGCCCCACACGCCCCTCAAACGTGCGCGTCTGCCGATTCCGCCACTCTCGCGTCAACGATATGAATTATAGCAGAGTGAATATTATTTGTCAACACTTTTTTCAAAAAAGTTTTGCTATATATTCAGGTTTATCAATGATTACCGAAGGGCCTGCTGCAAAGAGACATTCAAAGCTTCTAAAGCCCCATGAACAGCCGACAGGCTCAATGCCTGCATTTTTTGCGGTATATATATCAATATCGCTGTCACCGAAAAAAATTGCGTTTTTAGCTTCACAGTCCAGTTTATTTAAAGCAACTAATGTTGTTGCAGGATTAGGCTTTTTGGGAACATCCTCTTTTGCACCCACAACAGCGTCAAAATAATTTTTTCCGAAAAGCTTTTCTACCATTTTTACTGCCGAATCGTGAGGCTTATTTGTAACAACTGCAAGCTTAATCCCCTGCTCTTTAAGCGTATCAAGAGCAGTCTTTATACCGTCGTATACAAAGGCGTTATCTAAAAGAATTTCATTGTATTTTTTTCTGAAAAGCTCAAACGCTTCATCAAGCTGCTGCTCTGAAAGAGTATGCTCAAAGCTTCTGTCGAGGAGATTTCTCGCACCGTTACCGACAAAATTTGTATAATCGCTTACTGTCCATTTTTTCTCTTTGTTATAACACTCGAGGACATAATCTACAGCTCTGCCCAAATCGTCTATTGTATTTACAAGTGTTCCGTCTAAATCAAAAATTGCGCATCTCATTTATATAAATCACTCAAATCCTGTTCCTTTTTCTTTTTTGAATCGGAAATAATTTTTATAACCGTAACAACTATTGCGGCTGCGCCCAAAACTGCACACTCAATATAAATCCTTCTGTTTTTCGCCTTATTTTCAGCGGACAGCTTACCGCTTTTTACCTGCGTCCAGAGATTATTCTGCAGTTCTATAATATTCTGCGGCAGATTTTTAAACGACTGTGATTTAAGATTTTCGGCATAAATCACATCACTGCCGTAAAATGAGCTTTCTTCATTCTGCTCAACCGTAATATTAGGTGAACGGTAATATATATATTCGGAATTCTCAAATGCAACCTGCGGTTCATTCATAAAGTTTATGAATGCCTCGGCGCCCTTTTTATTCTGACAGCATTTTGGAATACAAAAGGCATCGTAAAAATAATTCACGCCCTCTTCAGGGAAGCAATACCCCAAATCGCTGTTGTTTTCAAGCATAAGAAGGTAATCGCCTGCATAATAAACGGCAAAGGCATACTCACCGCTTTCCATAAGGTTAAAGACCTCGTCCATTACATATACGGGATTTACAAGGTCCTTCTGCCGGGCAAGAAGCTCGGCGCACTCAACCCAATCCTGCTCGTTGACAGAATTGAAATCCTTGCCTAAAACCGACTGCGCTATGGCAAAGGCGTCCCTTGAATTATTGAACATAAGTATCTTATTCTTATATTCACTGTCCCAAAGAACATCCCAGCTTTCAGGCTCTTGCTTAACTAATTTTTTATTATAAATCAATATGGTTGTACCGACATTATAGCAGACGGTATATTTTTGCTGTGAATCAAAATAAAGGTTTTTAAAGTTATCGTTAATATACTTAAAATTCGGAATATTATTATAGTCGAGCTCGAGGAGCATATCCTCGTCAATAAGACGGTCAATTATATAGTCGCTCGGAACGATTATATCATATGATGCGCCTCCGCCTGAAATTTTAGAATACATATTCTCGTTTGATTCAAAATTTGTATAGTTAACCTTACACCCTGTCAGTCGTTCAAATTCATAAACGACATCCATTGAGCCTTCACTGCCGTCTGAAATATACTCTCCCCAATTGTAGACATTGACGGTAGTTCCCTCAAGTCCTAAATTTTTATAATACTCAATTTGCTCCTGTGAAAAATACTCATCCTCGGCAAAGGCATTAAAAGGGAGGGATAAAACAGCAACCGCAAAAGTTACAAAAAGAATTAAAGCTCTTTTCATTTGGCGCCACTCTTACCCTTTTTTTCGGCTCTTGCCTGCGCAATATTCATAAGAATAAGAAGCAAAAGAATTGCAACGAACATCAAGGTTGAAAGAGCATACATATCAGGCTTAACTCGCTTTTTTGTCATAGAAAAAATATAAATCGGTAAAGTCTGATAGCTCGGACCATTGGTAAAATAGCTGATGATGAAATCATCAAGCGACAAAGTAAAGCTCATAACACAGCCTGTTATTATTCCGCTGAAGATTTCAGGCATAACTACCTTGAAAAAGGCCTTGACAGGCTTACAGCCCAAATCAACAGCCGCCTCATAGACATGAATATCAAGCTGCTTTAATTTAGGCATTACATTCAAAATAACATACGGAAGCGCAAATGTTACATGAGCGATAAGAAGTGTACCGAAGCCGAGAACATTGCTTTTATTAACAAGAGAGCCTGCAAAAACAAAAAGCAGCATCATAGCTATACCCGTAACAATTTCCGGGTTCATCATAGGAAGATTTGTTACGGACATCATAGTGCTTTTGTAGAGCTTATTTTTACAATTAAAAAGCCCTACTGAAGCAAGTATACCCAAAACGCATGCAACAGCAGCGGTGCAAACTGCTAAAACAATTGTATTTTTCAGCGCCTGCATAGCCGCGGCATTGGAAAACATTTCCTTATACCAATGTGTTGAAAAGCCGCCGAGAATATAAGTGCTGGTTGTTGAATTAAATGAAAAAACAGTCATCACAACAATCGGGGCATAGAGAAAAATTAAAATTAAAGCAATATAAAATTTTGATAAATGAGAGATTTTCTTTTTCATATAACTAAACCTCCCTCATTTTCTTCATCTGCTCCAAAGTAGTTCATTATACCGAGGCAGATTAATATAAGCACCATTAAAACCAAGGATAATGCCGCGCCGAGATTATAATTATTTGCACTTTGAAACTGTGTTTCTATAACATCGCCTATAAGAACAATCTGACCGCCGCCGAGCTTTTGGGTAATATAGAAGGTTGATACGCAAGGAACAAAAACCATTGTAATACCGCTTAAAACGCCCGGCATTGATAAAGGAATAATTACTCTTTTTAAAACCTGAAATCTGTTTGAGCCTAAATCCTGCGCGGCTTCAACAAGAGAATTATCAAGCTTTGAAAGAACAGAGTAAATCGGCAGTATCATATAAGGCAGAAAATTATAAACCATTCCCAATATTACCGCACCGGGTGTATTGATAAGCTTGAGCGAGTCAAGACCTAAAAAATTAAGAATTGTATTGATTACGCCCGAATCGCCTAAAATAGTCATCCAGCTGTATGTTCTTATAAGAAAATTCATCCACATCGGAAGCATAACTATAAGCACCATTGTACGCTGTGTTCTTTTGCTCATCTTTGAAAAAATATACGCAAAAGGATAGCCTATTATAAGGCATATAACGGTAGCCGCAAGGCCGTATAAAACAGACTGCAGAATTGTTGGAATATACGACGGAATCTGCTCAATACTTGAAAGAGAAAAAGCACCGCTTTTATCGGTAAATGAATAATAAGCCACCATAATAAGCGGAGCAATTATAAACAGAACCGACCAGACAAGATAAGGCTTGTCCGGCAGTTTGGAGAAAAGCTTACTGTTCATCGTCTTCCTCCCAATTATAATCAGCATCTGAAATATGATCCATCTCGTCGGAGAAATATGAATAATCGCCGAATTCACCGCTGTACTCGCTTCTGTTCATTATATGGATAGCGTCAGGCTCAATATACATACCTATTTTTTCGCCGACCTTATGGCTTTCGGTTGTTTGAATCATCCATATAAAGCCGTTAACATCAACAAGTATTTCAAAATGAACGCCTTTAAAGGTTACGCTTGTAATTTCGCCTGTAAGAGATGCCTTTGCACCCGGAGCAACAATGGCAATATCCTCCGGTCTTACTACTGCCTCAACAAAAGCATTTTCGCCAAAGCCTGCATCAAGACACTCAAAGGTTACGCCTCCGAAGGAAACAAGATAATCCTTTATCATTACGGCGTCAACTATATTTGATTCGCCGATAAAATCGGCAACGAAGGCGTTAACAGGCTCGTTATATATATCCTCGGGAGTACCGATTTGCTGAATTTTTCCCTTATCCATAACAACAACGGTATCGGACATTGAAAGCGCCTCTTCCTGATCGTGCGTTACATAAATAAAGGTTATTCCAAGTCTTTTCTGAATAGCTTTAAGCTCTGTCTGCATATCCTTTCTCAATTTCAAATCAAGCGCTCCGAGAGGCTCGTCAAGCAATAAAATATGCGGATTATTTGCCAAGGCTCTTGCAATGGCAACTCTCTGCTGCTGACCTCCCGAAAGGGAGTCAATGCTCCTCTTTTCAAAGCCCTTGAGATTTACAAGCTCAAGCATACGGGCAACGGTTTCGCGGATTTCGCTTTTCGGCTTTTTTTGAAGTCGGAGGCCGAAAGCTATATTCTCATAAACATTTAAATGAGAAAAAAGAGCATAACGCTGAAAAATGGTGTTCACCTTTCGTTTATGAGGCGGAACATCATTGATTTTCTTTCCTTCAAAAATTATCTCACCCTCGTCAGGCTCGATAAATCCTGCAATGCAGCGAAGCGTAGTCGTTTTGCCGCAGCCCGAAGGACCCAAAAGCGTTATAAACTCTTTTTCGTTAATATATAAATTCAGTTTGTCGAGGACAGTATTATCCCCATATCTTACTGTAATATTCTTAAGATCAATTATCTTTCCCAACTATGCACTTCCTCTTTGATATGACCCGATTTGACAAAATTCCATAAAGATAATATATAAAATACATTATAAAAAGTCAATATATTTTTTTCATAATCTCTTTACCGTTTTCTGCCAAAATTACTGTTTCCTCAACTTTCGTAAAATCACAAACCATTGATTTTGGCTTCATCAGGCAGTTATCCATTCCAAATGGTACAAAATAATAATTTTTATAGTTCATCAGCGCCCCTATATTTTTCGCCGCGCCGCCTAAAGCGTCGTTAGTTGAAACGCCGATAACAACCGGTCTGTTATTTCTTAAATGGCTTTTTGCCGCCATAGTTACAGAAGTATCTGTTATACCGTTTGCAAGCTTAGCCAAAGTATTCCCCGTGCACGGAACAATTGCCAGCACATCAAACATTTTTTTAGGACCGACAGGCTCCGCTTGCTCAATTGTATGGATAATGCTGCTGCCTGTAATTTCTATAATCTCATTTTGTATATCAACAGCCTTGCCGAATCTTGTATCAATTGAATAGGCGTTTTCACTCATAATGGGAGTAACGCTGTGGCCGGATTTAACAAGCTGCTTCATTGCTTCAATTGATTTTGAAAAAGTACAAAATGACCCCGTAAGGCAATAACCTATGTTCAAGAAAGTCCCTCCTTTATCATTTGAATAACAGTCTCCCCTATTAAATATCCTGCGGATTTTTTTGAATATCTTGACGGAAGCCTTTTTCCGTCGATTAATTTTAAGCCCTTTGAAGCGGCATATAATGTATCAACACCGCCGGGAAACGAGGCAAGGTCAATTAAGAGCGTATTCGGTTTGAGCGCTTCTATTTCATTTTTGGTAAAAATGATATGAGGAACGGTATTAAAAACTACATCGTAGCTGTTTTTTTCTTTAAGCTGACTGAAATCTATATGCCGTGCTCCGTTGTGGATTGCCTGCGCTCTGCTCGTTTGGCTTCTTGAGCAGACAGTAACCCTGCTACCCAAAGCCTGAAGTGCTTTATGAAGAGCCTGCGCAATTCTGCCGTAGCCTGTTATAAGGACATCGGCGTCATACAGTGCAAAATCAGAATTTTCTTTATAAAGAGCTATTGCTCCCTCTGCCGTAAGATAAGCATTTTTAAGTAAAAAAGTTTCATTTTTATTATAATCATAGCCGTCAAAAACACCTGCTCCGTAGAAAACAGGCTTGCCCTTTGCGGCTTCAAGCATATTATGCTTTACCGGTATCGGCAAAAGCACGAAATCGCAATCATCAACATTTTTTGTGTAAATAAATCCCTTATCCTCAAGATATTCACGGGCATACAGCATTCTTTCGTCTGAATCATACGGAACGCTGAATTTTTTTAAATTCATATAAACACCTCTCAAGGCTTTTTTATATTCTATGAAACAAAAAAATAATAGTTAATGAGTATTAGGTGTTTATTTTTAAAGGCAAAGGTTGTATAATATATTATAATACATAAAGCTTCGGAGGTAATCTCTTTATGAATATAGACGAAATGCTAAAGAAAGTAAAAAGAATTCATTTTATAGGTATAGGCGGGTCGGGAATGTGCCCTCTTGCAGAAATACTTATTTCACTCGGATATGAGCTTTCGGGCTCTGATAATAACGACACGGAAACCTTCAGAAGAATTGAAAAGGAAGGGGCAAAGGTCTATCTGGGTCAGGTAAAGGAAAACCTGACTGACGATATAGAGCTTGTCATATACACCAACGCAATTCTTAAAGGCAATGAAGAGCTTGAGTATGCAAAAAGCCATTTTCCGTGTTTTGAAAGAGCAGAGCTTCTCGGCGCAATGAGCAGAATTTTTTCAAACTGCATCGGTGTATGCGGAACCCACGGAAAGACGACAACATCATCAATGATAACGCAGATTTTGCTTGAAGCAGGCCTTGACCCGAGCGCTGTTATAGGGGGAAAGCTCCCTGCAATCAACGCATACGGAAGATACGGACACAGCCAAAATTTTGTATGCGAAAGCTGTGAATTCAACAATACTTTTTTAAAAATGAATCCCGATATAGCTGTAATACTTAACATTGACGAGGACCATCTTGATTTCTTTAAAAATCTTGACAATATAAAAAAATCCTTCCGCCAATTTGCAGACAAGACAACAAAAACAATTATCTATAACGGTGATGATGAAAATACTGTTGACACGCTTAAAGGCATCAGCGGTAAAAAGCTGATATCGGTAGGAAAAAAAGAGTCAAACGAATGGGTTGCAAAAAATATTGATGTTCCGGGCGGCTTTCATTCATCATATGACGCTTATCACAACGGTGAATTTGTTGCAAGAATTGAGTTGTCTGTTCCGGGAGAGCATAATATTCTCAACTCCCTGTGTGCCGTTGCTGCTGCATATGAAAGCGGTGCAGACATTGAGAGCATCTGCGCAGGACTAAAGAAATTCGGCGGTGCGGCAAGGCGTTTTGAGCTTTTGGGAACATACAAGGGAATCACCTTTGCCGATGATTATGCCCATCACCCTACCGAGCTTAAGGTTACACTTGAGGCGGCAATGAAAATGGGATACAAAAATGTATGGGCAGTTCACCAGCCGTTTACATTTTCAAGAACGGCGCTTTTGCTTGACAATTTTGCAGAGGTTTTGCAGATTCCCGACAAATGTGTTATTTCTGCAATTATGGGAAGCAGAGAGGTTAACACCATCGGGATTAAAGCAAAAGATTTAGCTGACAGGGTTCCCGGCTCCGTTCAGCTTGATACCTTTGAAGAAATATGCGATTATGTACTCGAAAACGCGCAGGAGGGCGATTTGGTAATAACGCTTGGCTGCGGTGATATATACAAGGTTGCACGAATGATGGTAAACAAGCTAAAAGGCTGACAATAAAATGCAAAAACACCCTTTGGGCGGAAAAATATATTCCGTCAAAAGGGTGTTTTTTTAATTGCATTAAGCTAAAATAGTTAAGGCTTCACCTTTTTTAAGCGTAATTTTAAGAGCCTCGTTAACCTTTTCAAATTCGCCGCCGTTTAAGGTCATATTATCAAAAGAGCCGCGAAGCAAAAATGTCACATCATTCTCTGCATAAAGCTCTGCACTAAAGAGAGCTGAATTTTTAAGCTCTGCGCTAACAAGTATTCCGCCCCAAGCTCTTAAGGTTTTAAAGGAAGCGTTTTCCCACTTTTTCGCAACGGCAGGGAATAATTCAATAACTCCGTTTTCGGAATAAAGCATCATTTCCTGCAAAACATCAAGCGCGCAGAAATTACCCTCCAAGGTAAACGGACGGTAGTGCATATCTGAATAGCCCTTTTTCGTATAATCACCGTTTAAATGGAAGGTGTTAACGGAGCAAAAATACTTCCAGAATATTTCAAGATACTCAAGCGCCTTATCTCCGTTTTTAGCTACGGCAAAAAATTCGGCAATCCAAGCTATTGAATAGCCTGTATACAGGCTTGAACCGAGCTTTTGAGCGTGAGCGATTGTGGCATCAATGATTTTTGCGTCGTCCTTTTTGCTGTAATCGAGAAGCCTTAAAGGATGAATTGCCATAGCGTGAGACTGATGGCGGTGTGATTCCGTCAAGTCCTCATCGCCTGAAATACGAAGGACATTTTCGCTGTTAACGGCTAAAGGACGAAGCTTTGAGAGTGTTTTATCCCAAAGTAATTTATCTTCTGCTTTTTCAAGAATTTGAGCAAGTCTTGAAAGAGCTGAAAAGGTATAAATCATCAAGGACTGATCAAAGTTTGAATTAGGCTTTAAAAAAGCTCTTTTTGAATTATCGTGTATCTCCGGTGAGCTTGATAAGGGCAACACATAAAAGCCGTCACTGTCCTCTTTCAACAGCGAAAGAATGAACCTTGCAGACTGCGACATAAACGGATAGGCTGTTTTGCTTAAAAACTCACGGTTTCCGGTATAAGTATAATATCTTTCAAATGCCTGACAGAGCCACAACTGGTTGGTAGGTGAAAGCGAATACATAGCCCAGCCACCCATAGCATAGCCGTCAATATCCATAACCGACGGCAGGCATATACCGTCTGCATCATAAAAGCTTTGGGCAAATTCCCTTGCTCTGTCTGTAAGCGACGCAAGGTAATCCAAAAAGCATTCGCCCTGCTCAAGTCGGTTAGCCTTTAAATAGCTGTAATATGTAAGCTCGGTATTAAGGTCGTGGTGGTAATCGCCCTTCCAAGGAGGCAGAAATTTATCATCGCACGCGGTCCACAATCCCTGTAGCGGCATAGGATAACAGCCCTTTCGCGAAGCCGAGCCTAAAAGATAATTACCCATATTATAGCGGTTTTGAATATACTCATCCTCAACGGTTATTGAGGATTTTGAATTATAATCCTCCCACCATTTTTTATGGCTTTCAAAAAGAGCGTCATATCCGTTTTCAAGCGCAAGGTTAATTTTATCGGTTAAAATATTTTTTAATTCATCAACATTTTTACAATAGTAGGCATAATAAGCAAGCTCGCTGATCTTTTCTTTTTTCTTTTCGCCGACCGCTATACCGAAAACGCTGCCGTCATTGAGCCTTTGGATAAAATATTTGATATTAACATTTTTATTGTCAACGCAGGCGAATTCGGGGGCGGGATATTTTACATCCTTTAACCTATTTGAAACTCCGGGTTTTTGGGGAAGCTTATTTAACAAATTATCCAACTTCGATTTTTTACCGAATTTGGGATTTACTATATTAAGTGTAAACTCTCTGATATCGGTTTTAATCATACCCACGCCTTTAGTTGCATGAACATAGGTTTTAAGATAAGCGTCTCCTCCGTCAAAGGTGCTTTCTGCCGTCATCATATCAAGAGAAAAGCTGCATTTTTCAGGTACAGCAAGAGGAGTTATTTCAAATCTTCCTGTAGGAAGCTTTGTAGGTACTGACTTATGATAAGGCACTTCAAAGGTTTTTGAAATTGATTTAAAGTCTCCGCTTTTTGCCCATTTAACAAGATTTGAGTATTTAAAGCCGTCTGTTTTTTCGGGAGTAAAGCTTCTGTCCCATATATCGCCGCGGTCAAGCGAAAAAATAAGCTTTTGCCCACTGCCGAATAAAAGGCATCCCATCTCGCCGTTACCGAGCGGAATGCCCTCGTCCCATCTGTCTATTTCACGGTCAATTACAAGGTTATACGGCTGCATAAAAGCTACCTCCAAAAAATAAATTTGATTCTTTTCTAAATTATACACTATATTTAAGCAAAGATCTATCAAATTTTATTTTTGTTTTTTTGGCTCTTATGTTGCGAAGCCTGCATATTGAGTCATATATAATTCGTAGTATTTACCCTTTTTTGAAAGCAGACTTTCGTGATTTCCGCTTTCAACTATCCTTCCCTTATCCATAACAACAATCAAATCGGAATCCCTGATTGTAGACAGGCGATGAGCTATAACAATACTTGTTCTGTTTTTCATTACAAGCTGCATTGCGTCCTGAATTGCCTTTTCTGTACGCGTATCAACATTTGAGGTTGCTTCATCTAAAATAAGTATTTTAGGGTCGGCAACAAAGGCTCTTGCTATGGCAAGAAGCTGACGCTGACCCTGACTGATATTTTCTCCCGAGCCTGTCAGCACGGTATCAAGCCCTTGAGGAAGCGTTTGAAGCAAGTCGGTGCAATGACTTGTTTCAACAGCCTTTTTCAGCTTTTCCTCATCTGCATTTTCGTCTGCATATTTTAAATTGTTGGCTATTGTATCCGAAAACAAAACGGTATCCTGCAATACAATCGCTATATTCTTTCTTAAATCATTGCTTGAAACATTGCGGATATTCTGATTATTCACTAATATTTCACCGCTGTCTATATCGTAAAAACGCATCAGCAAATTTACAACGGTTGTTTTTCCGCTTCCCGTAGCTCCTACAAGTGCAATCTTTTTACCTGACTCAACAGTAAGATTAAAATTACGCAAAACGGGATTTACGCCGTCATAAGAAAAGTTAACATTACAGAACTTAACTGTTGCTTTTGGGTTGTTTTCAAGCGGTTCTCCCTCTTTGCTTTCATTAACCTCATCCAACACATTAAACACGCGCTCTGCTCCGGCAATTGCCGTTTGAAGCTGACCGTAAATCTGCGCTATTTCATTAATCGGACGGCTAAACTGCTTTGCATAAACGATAAAAGCAGATATAATTCCGACTGAAATAAGCCCGTTTACGGCAAAATATCCGCCGAAGGCGGCAATAATTACAAATCCTATATTTCCGATACAATTCATTATAGGACCCATAACACCGCTGAAAACATCTGTTT
Organism: Eubacterium sp.; assembly: GCA_051881215.1. Taxonomy (GTDB): domain Bacteria; phylum Bacillota; class Clostridia; order Oscillospirales; family Acutalibacteraceae; genus Eubacterium_R. The sequence goes on from JBJEPL010000133.1 coordinate 12,273, forward strand.
TAATTCCTGCTTTTGTCAATGAGTCTGAGGTTTCGCAAAATTCATTTGCCGTAATATCCTGATGATTATAAGCTACAACTGTTTTATATTGGGACACCATTTCCTCAACGGTTGAGTTTAATTCGCCTAAAAGACCCTGTCGGCGGCGTGAAAATTTACGCACCTTTTTGGAAAGTATTTTTGTTGCGGCAACCGTAAGAATAACCGTTGCAAAGCTCAAAAGCGCAAGCTGCCAGCAGTACCAGAGCATAATTGCTACTGTTCCGATTATCGTAAGAACACCGGAGAACAAAGACGGCAATGACTGTGAAACTGTTGTTGAAATATTTTCAATATCATTTGTCATTCTGCTCATTACATCGCCGTGGGAATGAGTATCAAGATAGCGTACAGGCAAATCTACAATCTTCGCAAATAATTCCTCACGCATTCTTTTAACAATTCTCTGACTTAATTTTGCACTGAAAAATCCCTGCAAAAGCTGACTTACGCTGTAAAGCAGGTAAACAGAGAGCATCATAATAAGCGTTTTTGAAAAATTACCGTTTGAAGAGCCGGCAATAATATCAACTGCATTACTTTGCAGACTCGGCGCATAAACACCGCAAACCGTTGAAAAAATAACGATCATAAGCATACTTATGACAATTGTTTTTTCCTTGGCAAAATATGTAAGAATTCTTTTTAAGGTTGCGCCGACATTTTCTGCGTGCTCAACCTCTGCAAATCTCACATGTCTGTTCATTCCGGGAATATTTCGCTGTTGAAGATTTTGCTCACTCATCGCACTCACCTTCTTCCCCTATTTGACTATAATAAATATCCTTATAAATACTACAGCTTTTTAGCAGCTCATCATGTGTTCCGAAGGAAACGATTTTTCCGTTATCCAAAACCACAATTCGGTCGGCACGGCGCGCGGAAGCAATCCTTTGGGCGATAATGATTTTTGTAATTTCAGGCTTTGATTTATCCAAAGCGTTATAAAGATTTGCTTCGGTTTTTAAATCCAACGCGCTCGTTGAATCGTCAAGTATCAAAATTTCAGCAGGCTTTAATACTGCTCTTGAAACAGAAACACGCTGTTTTTGACCTCCTGATAAGCTCATACCTCTCTCGGCTACCGGCGTATCATATTTATCGGGCATTGAATTAATAAATTCGTCCGCCTGCGCGATTTCGCAGGACAAACGGGTTTGGTCATCGTCTGCTGTCGGAAGGCCCCATGCTATATTCTCCTTAACCGACACGCTGAAAAGCTCGCTTTTCTGCATAGCAAAAGCAATTCTGCTTCGTAAATTTTTCTGATTATATTCACGGACATCAATTCCGTCAACCAAAACGCATCCGTCTGTAGCATCATAAAAACGCGGAATTAAGTTTACAAGAGTGCTTTTACCGCATCCTGTTGAGCCCATAATTGCTATTGTTTCTCCGGGATTTACCGTTAAATTAATATGACTTAATACAATTTGATTTGTATCGGGGTATGAAAATGAAACATCTTTAAATTCAATTTTGCCGTGAATCTCTGTATCTCCGTCAAAATCTCCTTCTTTTAGATGCGGTGCAGTATCGAGCACTTCTTTAACACGCTTCCATGATGCAAGACCTCTTGAAATATTCTGAAACAGCATTACAAGCATCAGAATACCGTTAAGCATTTGTGTTGTATATGTAATTGCCGCCATAATTGTTCCGGGAGAGGCTACGCCGTTTTTAACTTCAATTGAGCCCACTAACAGAATTATAATTACTGCAATATACATAAGCGCATTCATAACGGGATTCATAAAAGCAAAAATAAACAATACCGAAAGCTGTGTCTTTATAAGCTCATTGTTGGCCTTGCCGAAACGCTTTTTTT
>JBJEPL010000134.1:0-4045 GCA_051881215.1 Eubacterium sp.
AAATAAATGCCGTAATTAAAATTGCCGCAATTTTTATAATTATAATTGCATTATTGCTTCCGTTGATGCAAAAATTAATGATAACGAATATAAGAAGCGGTAATACAGACAGTATATTCAGTAGTAAAAAATTGTTTTTAAATCCTGTTGTTGATATGAAAGATATTATTACAGAGCTGATAATGCACACGATTATGCCGATATATTCAGAGTATTTTAAATCAATATCAAGCTTTAAAAATATAAACGAAAAAATGCTGTTTAACAAAATTATTGATAATACAGTTGAAATTATTATTTTAGCTATGTACTTTATAATAAGCTTTTTTGTGTTATCGGCATAAATTTTAGGCATAAAATAATCCCCCTCGGTACATAAGTATTCAAGGGGGTTATTTTTTAGAACATTAAAAGATTATTCTTCCGATTTATTATCAGCTTTATCTTCAGCATCTTTTTTGTTTAATTTTTTATTTTTCTTGTTTTTAGCAGCTTCTCTTGCAGCTTCAACTTCCTTTTGATGCTGCTCTGCTTTGGTTTTATTGGTATTAACTGCCCAGCGCTCAATTTTCATCTTATTTCTGTCAGCGCCGGTTTCGATAACAATGTCATTTTCACGGATTGTAACAACCTTGCCTACAATACCGCCGATAGTAACAATTTCATCACCGATTTCAAGTGAAGCTCTCATTTCCTGTTCTTCCTTCTGACGCTTCTTTTGAGGGCGTATCATAAGAAAATACATAACGGCAATGAGAACAACCATAAGAATGATGTATTGAGCCGAAGAGCCTGTCTGACCTGAAGTTGAAGTAGTTCCACCTAATAATTGTTGTAAAATAATTGGATTCATTTTATATTCCTCCTAAACAGAATATAGATATTATATTAAAAATAGACTGATAATGCAAGTATTTTCTATATTCTTGTATCAAGTTTTTCGCAAAATTCATTTTTATAATCATCAAAAGTTGAATTTTCAATGCTTTGACGGATTTCTTTCATAAGGTTATTATAAAAATAAAGATTATGAATAACCGCAAGACGCATACCTAAAATTTCGCCGGCTTTGAACAAATGGCGGATATAAGCCCTTGAATACTGTGAGCAAACAGGACACGAGCATTCATCGTCAATGGGAGAAGCATCCCTTTCATATTTGGCATTATTAATATTTATTATACCTTTTTTGGTGAAAAGCTGACCGTGACGCGCATTTCTGCTTGGCATTACGCAGTCAAATAAATCAACTCCCCTGCTGACGGCTTCGAGTATATTTCCCGGAGTTCCGACTCCCATAAGGTACCTCGGCTTATTTACCGGCATAAATGGTTCAACGGCGGAAATAATCCTATACATATCCTCTTTAGGCTCGCCGACGGCAAGCCCTCCGATTGCATATCCGTCCAGATTCATTTTTGCAATTTCTTTCATATGCTCAATACGGATATTATCGTAAGTACAGCCTTGATTTATTCCGAAAAGAAGTTGATTTCTGTTAATAGTAGTTTCAAATGAATTAAGCCTATCCATTTCAATTTTGCACCGTTCGAGCCAGCGAAGTGTTCTTTCGCACGATTCCTTGGCATAATTAGGTGTGGCAGGATTTTCAACACATTCATCAAAAGCCATTGCAATCGTTGAGCCGAGATTTGACTGAATCTGCATACTCTCTTCAGGACCCATAAATATTTTCCTGCCGTCTACGTGAGAATTAAAGGTAACGCCCTCTTCTTTGATTTTATTAAGCTTTGCAAGGCTGAAAACCTGAAATCCTCCGCTGTCTGTTAGAATAGGTCTGTCCCAATTTGTAAATTTATGCAGTCCGCCCATATCATATATCAGCTTATCCGACGGCCTAACATGAAGATGATATGTATTGCAGAGCATAACCTGGCAGTCAATATTTCTTAAATCCTCGGCAGACAGTCCGCCCTTTATTGCTGCAGATGTTGCAACATTCATAAATGCAGGAGTCTGCACGGTTCCGTGAACCGTTTCAAAAACTCCCCTTCTTGCTTTTCCCTCGTTTTTTATTATTTTGAACATAAATTACCTCAATAAATAAACATTGCATCTCCAAAGGAGAAAAATCTGTATTTTTCTTCAACAGCCTTATTATAGGCATTCATTATATTATCATAACCCGCAAATGCTGATACAAGCATTATCAATGTGCTTTCGGGCAGATGAAAATTAGTTACGAGTGCATCAATGCACTTGAATTCGTAACCGGGGTAAATAAAAATGCTTGTATCATCCTCATCCTCACATATGCATCCGTTTTTAGTTGCCGCCGATTCAAGAGTACGGCATGTTGTTGTGCCGACGGAAATAACTCTTTTACCGTTTTTGTGAGTATTATTAATTAATTCTGCAGTTTCTTTAGGCAAAATATAATGCTCTGTGTGCATGTGATGCTTTGTAACATCATCTACTTTAACAGGTCTGAATGTACCAAGCCCTACATGCAAGGTGACATAACCGATATTAACACCTTTATCTTTAATTTGACGAAGCATTTCTTTTGTAAAATGCAAGCCTGCGGTAGGAGCGGCAGCAGAGCCTAATTTTTCACTGTAAACGGTTTGATATCTCTCTTTATCTGTCAATTTTTCCTTAATATACGGAGGAAGCGGCATTTGGCCGATTTCATCAAGAATTTCATAAATATTTCTGTCACATTTAAAATCTATAATTCGGTTTCCGTCTTCAAGAACATCGGTAATAATTCCATCAAGCTTACCCTCACCGAAGATAAATTCCATTCCTGCTTTTGCTTTTCTTCCGGGCTTGCAAAGGCATTCCCAAGCCGTATTTTCCTTTTGCTTTAAAAGTAAAAATTCAACAACAGCTCCTGTTTCTTTTTTTACACCGTAAATTCGTGCAGGAATTACTCTTGTATTGTTAAGAATTAAAGAATCGCCTTCATTTAGATAATCTATCAAATCCTTAAAGATTTTATGCTCAATTTCTCCTGTGCAACGATTGAGAACCATCATACGGGACATATTTCTCGGCTCAACAGGAGTCTGCGCAATAAGATTATCCGGTAAATTATAGTAAAAGTCAGAAGTTTTCATAATATTCTCCGCAAATAATAATTGACATATATATATAATAAGTGATATTATATCTAATAAATGTTGGCTTAATTTTATGCCACAAGTATTATATTGCATATTATCTTGTTTTACAAGGTATTTTTAAGGAGATTTTTATATGAAGAAATTTAATGTTGGTATTGTCGGTGCAACCGGTATGGTAGGACAGCGTTTTGCAACTCTGCTTGACGGTCACCCATGGTTTAATGTTGTATGCCTTGCCGCTTCTGCAAGAAGTGCAGGTAAAACATATAAAGAGGCTGTAGGAAAAAAATGGTGTATGGATGTTGATATTCCGGAATCAATGAAAGATATTGTTGTTATGGATGCAACTGCCGATATCGAAAAAATCACTCAAAAGGTTGATTTTGTATTCTGTGCTGTTGATATGAAAAAAGATGAAATCAAAGCACTTGAAGAGGAATATGCAAAGCATGAATGCCCTGTTGTTTCAAATAACAGCGCTCACCGTTTTACTCCCGACGTACCTATGGTAGTACCGGAGCTTAACGCAGAGCATATCAATATTATTCCGTCACAAAGAAAAAGACTCGGAACAAAGAGAGGCTTTATTGCTGTTAAGTCAAACTGTTCTTTACAGTCGTATGTTCCTGCCCTCTTCCCTCTTCACGAGAAATTCGGTGTTAAGAATGTTCTTGTATGCACATATCAGGCAATTTCAGGCGCAGGAAAAACCTTTGAGACATGGCCTGATATGATTGATAATGTTATTCCGTATATAGGCGGAGAAGAAGAAAAAAGCGAAAGAGAGCCGCTTAAGCTTATGGGTAAAATTGTTGGCGACGAAATCGTTTCAGCCGATAAGCCTAATTTTACGGCGCAGTGTATCAGAGTTCCTGTATCAAACGGTCATCTCGGTGCTGTTTTTGTTGATTTTGAAAATAAACCTACTAAAGAAGAAATGATTGAAATTTGGAATA
>JBJEPL010000135.1:0-4010 GCA_051881215.1 Eubacterium sp.
TAGAACACTTTATTATTCTTATCTTTTGCTCAAAATCGCATTTGATTACAGTATTTTTATTAATTTCAAAATAAGCATATCCGTTTTTTTCGGTATAGTCTTCGGAAAATTTAGGATTGTCACACCACGAAGGTATACGCACTGCCAATCTAAAGGGCTTTGACGGCGTAATATTAAATTCTACCTTACCGTTTTCGGCATATTTTGAATTAATACCGATTGCTCCTTTGTCGGTTTTGACTTCACCGCCCGCATATTGATGCACGAATACAGTATTCTCATTTTGAGTATAACAGTATTCTCCGAGAGATGATATGAGCCTTGCAAGATTGGGAGGACAGCATGCGCACGAAAACCATTTTTGACGCACAGGCTTAATATGCCTTTTTCTTGAATCCTTGTGTGATGCTTCCGGCAAAACCTCAAGCGGATTTACATAAAAAAATGATTTGCCGTCCTGCGACATTCCCGAGATAACGCAGTTATAAAGCGCGCGTTCCATTACATCGCCGTATCTTGAGTCGGGAGAAATTTCAAGCATTCTTCTTGCAAAAAAGATTAATCCGATTGAAGCACAGGTTTCGCAGTAGGCTAAATCATTCGGCAAATCATAGTCAAATGAAAATGACTCTCCGTCAACGGTTGCTCCGATTCCGCCTGTTATATAAAGCTTTTTTGTTTCTATATTGTTCCATATATCCATGCAGGCGGTATAAAGCTCATCATCCCTGCAAAGCCTTGCAATATCAGCCATTGCAGAGTATAAATATACTCCTCTTACCGCATGTCCTACTGCTTCATGCTGATAACGCGGCTCTTTGTGCGCCTGATTATAAAAATAATTGTCTTTATCTGTTATTATGCTTCTTTCAATATCAAAATAATATGGCTTTTTTCCGCGCTCGTTTATAAAAAATTCGGCAGTTTGCAAATATGATTTTTCGCCTGTCAGCTCATATAATCTGACAAGCGCCATTTCGGCTATTTCGTGACCGGGATAGCCTTTTATTTTATCTTCGCCGAAGGTGTTGCATATCAAATCGGCAAATTTAACGGCGGCGTCAAGCAGCTTTCTTTTTCCTGTAGCGTTAAAGTAGCTAATCGCTGCCTCGGTTAAATGACCGAAGCAATAAAGCTCGTGAAAATCGCGGATATTTGTAAATATCTTTTCGCGGTCATTGATTATGTAAAGCGTGTCAAGATATCCGGTTTCCATCTGCGCGCCGCAGATAATGTCGATAATTTCATCAGCCTTTTTTTCAAGCTTTGAATCAAAATGATTAGTCAAAGAATATCCTACAGCCTCAATCCATTTATAAACATCGGAATCCTGAAATACCCAGCCGTGAAATGCTTCGGCTTCACAATTGGCATCTGTATATTCCCACTTATCAACGGGAAAGGTTTTAACAGGCTCATTATTTTTTATTTTCTTAACTGTTTTATTTGCTTTGATAAAATTTTCAATACAGCGGCTTTTTTGTGCATTTGGAATGTTATCGTTAAGCGCATCATACTGATAGGGGATAACCTTGTTTCTTACAAGCTCTGCCTTATCACTCCAGAAATTATCCTTTATGCAGATTTGATTTAATTCAATGTGCTCGGAAAAATTATTAGTATCCATATTATTTTACTCCGAAAAAAAGTGCTCGGTAATATTACCGAGCACATTATAACATAAATATACTTATGCTGCAAAGTCAGATTTATCAGCAATTTTAACTAATTGAGAAAAATCCTGTTCTTCCTTTAAAAGCTGCTGATAACGGATTTTTCTGCGTGCCTTTTTCTGCTTTTTTTGAAGCTTTTTCTTATCACTGACCAAAAGCGTGATTGCTCCTGCAACAGTAAGACAAATTACATCAAAAGCAAAAAGTATCTTCATTTGGTTTGGTGTAAGGCTGTCAAACAGGTTAAAAGAAATTGCAGTGATTATAAAGCCTGCAAGAAGCGTTACAATTGAAATTGCCGTTGATTTAATTATTTTATTTATTGTTTTTTTCATATGAAATTCCTCCTTCGTTTCATTACACCTTTATTTTAAACGGAAAGAATTTCATATTCAATAGGGCTGGCTTTTAGAGTACAAAAAAACGGACTGTAATTAATGAGGCTTTTATTCAAGCGCTTCTTTAAGGCACCTTGCGGCATCTTCAAGCTCATTATTTGAAACAGCAGACGGTGATATAACAAGAACTATTCTGTTGCTATCGTATTTCTCAATAAACACCTTCAAAGAGCATTTTTCAAAAACACTTATATCCTTGCTGAATTTTGATATAAGAATAATTTGAAGCGTGTTTTCGCCGATTTCAATTTCAGCATCAGGCAGTTCCTTTTTCAGAAGAGAGGCAAAGGCTTTTGTTTTTGCTGTATAAAGGCGCCTGATTTTTCGTATCTGTGTGTTAATATGACCGTCGCGGATATATTGACACAGAGCAATCTGTTCTGTTTTGCTTGCAGTTTGAGCAAATCTGTAGCTCTGCTCCTTAAATCTGTCGCTTAACTCTTTGGTTAATACTGCAAAGCTTATTCTTATACCGGGAAGAAGCATTGCGGAAAATGAGCCCATATACACAATATTCCCTTTACCCAAGGCATATAGGGACGGAGTCGGAATAACATTATATAAAAAATCGTTTTCATAATCGTCTTCAATAACAATTGAGCCGTGCTTTTGGGAATAATCAATCAGCTCAAGGCGCCTTTTAATCGGCATTACATCGCCCCAGCGTGTCATATGAGAGGGGGATACATAAATTATGTTTGCATCCTTATCTCTCGTGTGAACCTCAAAGCCGTAATCTTCAAAAATACTCATTCCCTGTTTAAAGCTTTTATCAGGAAAGGATACTGATAAATTTTTATTTAACAGTGAGCAGATAATCTGCAAAAGAGGCTGAACTCCGGCTCCGACAATTATTCTGTCAGGAGAGGCAATTACATTTCGTTTTTCCTTGATATATTGCGCTATGGCACATATTAAATCATATTCGCCCTGCGGCTCGCTGTAGGATAAAAGGCGCTCCTTTTGCCTTAATGCGCTTTTAATATATCTCTGCCATATCGTAAAATCAAAGCTGTCTGCATCGGCAGTTCCGCCTGTCAAATCATATTTAATTTCACTCTTTTCCAAAACGGCGTCTTCCTGCGTCAGTATGCTTTCAATATCTGATACAAAATACCCGCTTTTTGGTTGAGCGATAATATAGCCGTCGGCGCAAAGCTCAAAGTATGCGTTTTGAATAGTGGTCGTTGAAACTCTGTAAAGCTGTGCCGCCTTTCTGACAGAGGGTATCTTATCACCGCTTTTTAGCTGACCTGTTATTATCATTTTTTTTATTTCATCATAAATGTAAGTATATTTTTTCATAATCTGTATGCCGTAAATTCATTAAAACTGTATATTTTATTGATAACAGAATTATTATATAATATAATTTACAATAAATCAAGGAGGGTAAGCCAGTGACTAAAAAATGCGCCGTAATTAATGATATTTCAGGCTTCGGAAAATGCTCATTAACAGCCGCAATTCCGATTATAAGCGCAATGGGCGTTGAGGTTCATCCTCTTGCTACTGCCGTGCTTTCAAATCAAACGGCATATGATAGCTACGCTTCTTTTTCTTTGACAGATACCATGCTTCCCTTTATTGATGAATGGAAAAAGCTGAATGTATCATTTGATTCGATTTTAACAGGCTTTGTTACTGATGAAAAACAGCTTGATATTATCGGTAAATTTATTGATACCTTTAACAATGATAATACATTAACAGTTGTAGATCCTGTAATGGCTGATAACGGAGCATTATACGACGGATACAGTGTTGAAATGTGTGATAAAATCCGTATACTTTCAAAAAAAGCGGATGTGATTACACCTAATATCTGCGAGCTTGCAATTCTTGCTAAGGAAAAATATTCAAACGATTATGAAACGATTGTTAAATACGCAAAAAAGCTCTTGAATGAGGGTATTAAAAATATTGTTGTTACAGGATA
>JBJEPL010000136.1:0-13837 GCA_051881215.1 Eubacterium sp.
TGTAAAATTGCAACTGCATTAAACACAAGTATGACGGAGCGTTTTATTTTTTTGCATAGGGCGTAAAGTTAACTGTTTTTTGAAAAAATTTTTATTCTTATTGACTTTTTTATTTTTTTGTCGTAATATAGAACATATGTTCGAGGTGGTTAAAATATGGAAAAGCAGATACTTCATATAGACTGTAATAAATTTTACGCAAGCGTTGAATGTTTGCTTCATCCCGAATTAAGGGATAAGCCCGTTGCGGTAGGCGGAAGCGAAAAGGAACGCCACGGAATAATACTTACAAAAAATGAAATTGCGGCAAAATATAATCTTCATGCCGGTGAGCCGATATGGCAGGCAAAGCAGAAATGCCCCGGGCTTATTATTGTTGAGCCCAGCTTTCCTGTCTATATAGAATTTTCAAAAAAGATCAGAGCAATTCTTGAGGATTATACAGATTTGATTGAGCCGTTCGGTCTTGACGAAAGCTGGATAGATGTTACAGGCGACTGGAAAAAAACAGGAGTGGAGATCGCGCAGGAAATAAAGGAAAGGGTAAAAAAAGAGATAGGCATAACGGTGAGCGTAGGAGTAAGCTTTAACAAGATATTCGCAAAGCTCGGCTCCGACTATAAAAAGCCCGACGCTGTCACGGTTATTACAAAAGAAAATTTTAAAGAAATCGTATGGCCTTTACCCTGCTCCGATTTACTTATGATAGGAAGCGCAACAAAGAAGAAGCTCAACAGCTACGGAATTTATACAATAGGCGATTTGGCAAATTCGGATACCAAATTTCTGCGCAGTATTTTGGGAAAGAACGGCGAAACGCTTCAGCGCTTTGCAAAGGGACTTGACACCTCGCCCGTTATGCACAAGGACGCATCGCAGAATATTAAGAGCATAGGTAATTCCACAACTACTCACAGGGATTTAGTTACAAACGACGATGTAAAAATAATTTTCACTGTTCTTGCAGAGAGCGTTGCACAGCGTATGAGGGAGCACGGGCTAAAGGGCACAACCGTGGCAATATCCGTAAGGACTAAAAGCCTTAATACCTTTACCCGTCAATGCAAGCTTTCGGCTCCGACAAATGTAAGCAACGAAATAATAAAGGAAGCGATGAAGCTGTTTACAAACAATTACAGTTGGAGCGAGCCGGTGAGGAGCGTCGGAATAAGCGTAACCGATTTTGATTTTGAATCGGCAATACAGTTTGACCTTTCAGGCTCGGTTGAAAAAAGAGAAAAGCTTGAAAGGCTTGAGATGTCAATAGACAGGCTCAAGAAAAGATACGGTAATTACTGTGTGCAAAAGGCAACCGTTTTAAAGGATAAAAAGCTTTCAAATTTCAATCCTAATACCGCAAGCAGCTTTCATCCCCTGTCATCATAAAAATGCAGCAAGCCAAAGCCTGCTGCATTGGATTTAAAAATCTTCTCTTCTGTTTTGTAGGGGAGGATAATATCCTCCCGAATTAACGGGCGACTGATAGTCGCCCCTACGATAATAAAGAACATTAATTAAACCATTATACAATTAAATTTCGGAAGCTCAAATTAAGAAATATAATTTAGTTAGTGCGTTTTTCACATTAACCTCCATATAAAAAAGCCGAAAATCAGTTAATGATTTTCGGCTTTTGTGATTAATTATAACAATGAAGCTACGAGATCGCCCATTTGAGAGGTATTTACCGCTTCAAAGCCCTCCTCAAATATATCGGGTGTTCTTGCTTTGGTAAGAGCTGTATCGACTGCCTTTTCTATTGCTTCGGCAGCTTCTATTTCTCCGAATGTATAGCGCAGCAACATTGCGCCCGAGAGAATAGTTGCAAGCGGATTTGCCTTGCCCTGACCTGCAATATCGGGAGCCGAGCCATGGATAGGCTCATACAAGCCGAATGTTCCCTCTGCGAGCGAAGCCGAGGCAAGCATACCGATTGAGCCTGAAATCATTGATGCTTCGTCAGAAAGAATATCTCCGAAAATGTTTGATGTAACGATTGTATCAAACTGATTAGGGTTTCTTACAAGCTGCATTGCACAGTTATCAACATACATATATGAAACCTCAACCTCGGGATAATCCTTTGCCGTTTCCTCCATAACCTTTCTCCAAAGTCTGGAGGAATCAAGAACATTTGCCTTATCAACGCAGGTAAGCTTTTTTTCACGCTTCATTGCATATTCAAAGCCTGCCTTAACAATTCTTTTGATTTCGGGATATGTATAACGCTCGGTATCGTAAGCGCCGACAACACCGTTTTCTTCATATGTTCCGCGGTCGCCGAAATAAATACCGCCTGTAAGCTCACGAACAATAAGAATATCAAGTCCGTCGCCGATAATCTCCTCCTTAATGGGAGAAGCAGATTTAAGAGGCGCAAAAATCTTTGCAGGGCGGAGATTTGCAAAAAGTCCCAAAGCCTCGCGAATGGCAAGAAGTCCCTTTTCAGGCCTGTTATTGCCCGGCTGTGAATCCCATTTCGGACCGCCTACTGCGCCGAGGAGAACAGCGTCGCTTTTTTTGCATGCCTCTTCTGTTTCCTTTGGAAACGGAACACCTGTTGCATCAATAGCGCATCCGCCCAAAAGCTGATAGTCGTATTCAAATGAAAAGCCGAATTTTTCACCTGCTTTATCAAGCACCTTGATACATTCGTCAACAATTTCGGGGCCGATTCCGTCGCCCTTTAAAACTGTAATTTTATAATTCTTCATAGCTTCCTCCGTTTTGTCCATTGCTATTTAATAATGATGTTTATTACTCTTTTGTGTAAATCATATTTTAACAAACATCAAAAATACCGGGCATAGTATCATCGCGCATTGTATCAGGCTGGTCACGGTTTATTGCGCAGATAATGCCCTTCATCGACGCATAGCTGATATTATGGCTTACACCGATTCCGAAAACATCCTTGCCCTGCGGATTTTTAAGATGAATATAGCTTATAGCCTTTGAGTCACTGCCGACTGAAATAGCATGCTCGCTGTAATCAACAAATTCATAATCGGTAATTCCAATTGCCTTAATTGCCGAGAAGAAGGCGCCTATTGGACCGCTTCCCGTTCCCTCAACCTTAATCGGAGCGTTATCCTTATATTTAATCTCGCCGCTGAAATGAACAGAGGTCAAATAATCGGATTCATTTTTCTCCTCGCTTACCTTATAGTTAAGCAGTCTGTACGGTCCGCAGACATTTCTGTATTCCTTTTGGAAAAGGTCGAAAACCTCGGAGGACTTAAGCTCCTTGCCCTTTTCGTCGCAGGCTTTTTGAACTACTGCACCGAATTCAGGGTGCATAGCCTTCGGCATTTTTATACCGTATTCGTTTGCAAGGATATATGCAGTTCCACCCTTGCCGCTTTGAGAATTGATTCTGATAATAGGCTCGTATTCTCTTCCGACATCGGCAGGGTCAATAGGAAGATAAGGAACCTCCCACATATCGGTACCGCTTTCGTCCATATATATTTTGCCCTTATTGATAGCATCCTGATGAGAGCCGGAAAATGCAGTAAACACAAGCTCGCCTGCATACGGATGGCGCGGAGGGACAGTCATTTTTGTAGTTCTTTCATAAACCTCTTTGATTTTATTGATATTGCTGAAATCAAGTTGAGGGTCTACACCTTGGGTCCACATATTAAGAGCAAGCGTAACCATATCAACATTACCTGTTCTTTCGCCGTTTCCGAATAATGTGCCCTCAATTCTGTCAGCGCCTGCAAGCAGAGCAAGCTCTGCGGCAGCAACGCCTGTTCCTCTGTCATTATGAGGATGAAGAGAAATAATTGCGGCGTCACGGTTTGGCAGATGGCGGCAGAAATATTCAATCTGATCGGCATAGCCGTTCGGAGTTGAGCCTTCAACGGTTGACGGAAGATTGAGGATAATAGGATTATCCTTTGTGATATGAAGCTCCTCCATAACCTGACGGCAGATTTCTACTGCGTTATCCATTTCGGTTCCGGTAAAGCTCTCGGGGCTGTACTCAAAACGGATATTCATATCGGGATTTGATTTTTTCTCTTCCTCTGTCAGCTCATAAATGAGCTTTGCACCCTTAACAGCTATATCAATAACGCCCTGCATATCGGTTTTAAATACAACCTTACGCTGAAGAGTCGAGGTTGAATTATAAAAATGTACTATAACATTCTTTGCGCCCTCGATAGCCTCAAAGGTCTTTTTGATGAGGTGAGGTCTTGCCTGAACAAGCACCTGAATTGTTACATCGTCGGGAATATATCCGCCGTCTATAAGAGTACGCAGAATTTCATATTCCGTTTCGCTTGCCGACGGAAAACCGACCTCAATCTCTTTAACTCCGATGTCCACCAGGGTTGAGAAAAGCTCAAGCTTCTCCTGAAGATTCATAGGATCTACCAAGGCCTGGTTGCCGTCTCGCAAATCGACGGAGCACCAAATAGGCGCCTTTGTAATTGTTTTGTCCGGCCAGGTGCGGTCGGGAATGTTTATCGGCTTGAAGCCGACATATTTTTCGTAACCCTTTTTCATAAAAATATCTCCTTTCATAATTGCACAGGAGCAAAAAAATAAGCCCCTACACACATAGTATAGGGGCGTAATTATTTACGCGGTACCACCCTATTTCAGCAGATAAACTGCCCTTTAGCATCAATCAATGCCTTTGCCTTTAACGCAGCAATACGGCTGTTCCTATTAATTTCTATTCAAAACAGCAACTCCGCAGAGAGCTATTCACCAGATAATCCGTATCGGCTTACACCAACCGCCGACTCTCTTAAACCAAATTAAAAGGTCTTTTTCTGCTTCACAGTTTTTGTTTGGGTACTATTAAATTGTATGATTATTATAACAGATAAATTAATTTTGTCAAGAGTTTAATAATTACAAAAGTGAATAGCCGTAGCCGTTTGCAAGTGCGTCTACCTTTCTGCCTTCTTTACACAAAGGACATTCATGAGGAGCATACGCCTGATAGCCGGGAACATCATCTTTAGTAAATATGGTATTAATTTCAATGCCGTCAATTTCATCAATAGCCGAAAATACAGATGTTACGCCTGCAACAGTGCCGCCGTAATAGCCCACGCTGCTCATAGCGCGCTCTACAGTCTTTCCGCTTGTAATACAGGAAATAAGCAAAACCACTCTTTTGCCGTTTATGAGCTTTCTTAAATTATCACGGAAAATAATATTTCCCGAAGCATCATATTCAGGGCCTAAAACATAAACCGTTTCCTGCGGATTAGGGTCATATATCGTGGCTTTCTGAAGCTCATGTGCAAAATAAGCGCCAAGAGCCTGCGTTTCATAAAGGCAAAGAACGGTATCAATCTGTATATTTCTTTCGTAATAATAGCGTGCCATAAGCTTTGCGGCTTCAACAGAAACATCGTGATTATGCTTTATATCGGAGGTTCCGACATAATAATTAAGATGAGTTGAAGCAGAAATAAAATGCCCCGGCATTACATGAATAAAAACATCCTGATTCTTATTTGATGTTATTGTATAAATCGGATTATCCATATTCTGACTCCTTTATTATTCGGTAATATAATTTTACATTACAACAGAATATTTTTCAACCGATTTAAGCGTACAAAATATTGTAAATAATTTGTGTAAAATAGACAAACGGCTAAAATCATCCCCACTTTTCAAGCATACGGCTATATTCATTATCGTCGATGAGAATTATTGAGCCGTGGCGTGGAGAAAAATCAAGAGAAAAGCGTTTTACCTCTTTAAAATCGGTCATATTCTCTGATTCCTGCATAAAATATCCGCCGTCGACATATTTATCCATAATCATAATATATTTATCCGTGCCGTAAAGCGGATAGGAGCAGTTGCCCTCAACATGAAGCGGTGTGCATGCAACCTTTTTAATATCGCTGTAGGGACCCGTAAGGCAATCCGAGGTAACGAGGCAGACGGTTTTGTTATACTCATCCTTATAATACATATAGTATTTACCGTCTTTGAATATTATATCTGCGTCTATTGCGTCAAGACCGTTAGCGGGTCTGTAAAGAACACTCGGATTTGTTGACAGGGTTTTTAAATCCTTTGAATAGGCATACCAAATTACAGTTGATTTATCATCGCCCTCAGCATTATGATTTGACCAATAAATCATATATTCTCCGCGCTGACTGTCAAAATAAACCTCCGGCGCCCAGACGCGGTCAGCCGAGGCTGTCTGCTCATATCGGGTCATATCTATAATATGTTCATCATTCCAGTTTATTAAGTCCTCGGATTTCCAGCATACCATTGAGCTGTTTGAATTCCAGCCGTCACTGCTTCGCATATCTGTGGCAATAATATAATACGCATCTTCGCCCTTAAAAATGAATGGGTCGCGCATACATTTTTTGCCCATAGTCTGAATTATGCAGGGCTTATTATTATTGAGCGGAGTAAAATTGTATCCGTCTTTTGAAAGCGCAAAATGAACGCTCTCGTTTTCAGGCTCGTTTCCGGTAAAATAGCAAAAAAGATAATTCATTAAACCTTATCCTCATATCTCTCGGCAGTTATTATGCCGTCTTTAACATGGAGCTTACATATTCTTGCATTTCTTGCGTCAAAGGAATTTGCGCCGAGGCCATCGTTATAATCCCTTGCATGATATACGGCATACCATTGATTATTATATTTAATCATTGAATGATGTCCTGTTCCCTCTTCAAATTCATTTGCTGAAATTACGGGGCAGTAAGTATTATCATCGGGGTATTTTTCAAATTTTATTTTTGTAAGATCGGTTTCATCCGTTTTTGCCCTTGCATATCCGATATAATATGTAGGCTGTTCATAGCAGTTTCCGGAATACATAACATACTGCCAATCGCCCTCTCTAAAATAAAAAGCGCCCTCAATTGTATGCCAATGGACACCGTCTTTATATCGGTTGCGCCTGTAAATATCCTCATCAAGAGTAGGAACAACAACGGCAACAGGCTTGCCCTCGGGAGTTTCGGGGTCAAGCATACGGTCAACAACAATATATGTTCCCGGCCTTTCGCCGTCAAAATCATTTGTAGAATAAAATAAAAACAATCCCGACTCATTTTTAACAATATGAGAATCGATTGAAAAAGGATGTAAAATCTGCTTTGCGTCTGTAAACGGGCCGAGAGGGCTTTTGCTTTTTGAAACATGCATCGTCTGCCTGTGGCCGCCCTTATCGGGTTTATCTCCGTAGAATTCAAAGGAGCAATACATATAAAAGGTTCCGTTAATTTCAATAACCGACGGCGCCCAAAAATCCTCAACATCGGGATAAGTAAACACCTTGCCGTATAATTTCCAGCCGTTTAAAAGGTTATCCGACTCATAAGCATAAATCCCGTCATGGCCGGTTGTGTATATATAAAATCTTCCGCCGCTTTCAAGAATATACGGATCTGCCTGCCCTATATAATTATCCTTATCAATTTCCAAAAGGTGCATAAAAATATCCCCCTGCGAATAGTTTTTTGAGATTATACTACAACGCAGAGGGAAATACAATACAAATAATTTTATTTTACAAATCTTTTTAATCTGTTTACAAGCACGGCTGCAATAACAACTTTAACTGCGTCGGGAAGCAGGAAAGGAAATACGCAGGTGGAGAGAGCTCCGACAAAGGTTGTCTTATATGCAATTACAAACCAAACTGTTCCAAACAGATAGCAGACAAGCACTCCTATAACCATAAACACGATATTCTGCCATAGCTTTTTGCCGATTTTATCGCTTGCAAGACCAACGATTAACGCAGTAAATATAAAGCCTATAATGTAACCGCCCGTAGGTCCCGTTACAGCGGCGATACCGCTTTTAAAGCCGGTAAATACGGGAACTCCTATAGTGCCGAGAAGTATGTAGATAATAACCGTAAGCGTTCCTCTTTTCCAGCCGAGCAAGCCTGCTGTAAGGCAGATTGCAAAGGTTTGAAGGGTTATTGATACCGTAAGCGGAATTGCAATCCAAGCGCATACCGAAATAAGCGCCGCAAACAAGCCGATATAAACAATATCAATAATTCTGAATTTCTTTTTTGCCGTTTCACTCATAATATTCACATAGCCTTTCTGCCCACAACAATTCGAAATACAATTACGCTTATTTTACCGTGGGCGGATAATGCGTATAAACTCAATCAGTATGATATTCACACCGATTTCATTGCCTACAGATTATTGCAGATAAAGCCTAAAATGTCAACCATTATTTTTAAAAAGGTTTACAATTAAGTCGATATTGATATTAATTTGCATATAATTGTTGATTTATATGAGCTTTTTATTATATAATAATATAGATTTAAAATACTTATTTTGAGGTAAGGATTATGAAAAAGGTTTTGTCATTTTTGTTAAGTATGGTAATGCTCATTTCTGTATTTTCAGGATTCGGCGTTAAGGCTTTTGCCGCAACCTCCGGCACTACCGGCGATTTATCATTTTCTTTAAACACGGATACAGGTGTTTTAACAATCAGCGGTTCGGGAAGAAGCGGTGAATACGCAAATGCCCTGTTCCAAAGAGCACCTTGGTACAATGACCGTGCTTCGATAAAAAGCGTTGTTGTTGAGGATGGAGTAATTGCTTTGGGAGCGTACCTATTTAATAACTGCACAAATATGACATCAATAACAATAGCAGATTCGGTTGACACTATAGGCGAGGGCTGCTTCAGAGCCTGCAAGGCGCTTACAAACATCACTCTCCCCTCCGGCGCTTGGTGGTGCTGGAAGGAAGCTTTCATAGACTGCACCGCGCTCAAATGGGCAATTCTCCCTGGCGGAAACAGCAGTTATTCGGGTGAGCTTCCCGAGGGATTATTCAAAAACTGTACTGCTCTTGAGGAGGTATATGTCGGTGCCGGGCATACTTCAATCGGCGCAGACGCCTTCAACGGCTGTACCGCACTGCGCGGAATAATTTGGGACAGCGGTGAAATTACGGCTGTAGGCTCAAACGGCTTAAGCAGTGTGCCGAGCAGCTGTACCTTTGTTGACGATTCGGAAAGCTTATCATCATGGGCTGCATCAAACGGCTACGCTTATTCGCCGTTATCCGATACCTGCTCCTCAAATACATATACAAGCAAAAATTTAACCTACTCCTTTGACACCTCCTCAATGAAGCTTTCGTTTACAGGAAGCGGTGATATGGATTCAAAGCCATGGAGCGTTTATCATTATCTCATTAAAAGTGTTGATTTTTCCGCAACAGATGGTAAATATTCAATCGGCACGGAGCATTTTCAGGGCAGTGAAAATATTGAAAGCATTGATTTCGGAAGCCGGCTTTACGCAATAGGCTGGGGAGCCTTTGCAGAAAATTATTCCTTAAAGAAGCTGTTGTTCCCTGCAACGCTTGAAGCTATATGGAACTGGTCCTTTGCCAACTGCACAAGCCTTGAAACAATTGAATTTACAAGCGGCGGTACATCAGATTTACATATTTATTCAAACGCGTTTAATAACTGCACGGGAACAACCTATTGGATTAATCTTCCCGAAAACACAAGATACATTGACGCAGAAGCGTTTAACTGCACAAACTTCAACTATGTAACAATTGCTTCCCCAACCGTAACGATGGGTACAAACGCTTTCGGCAACGGAGAAGGCGGATATGCAAGATTTTTCGGAATAAAAGACAGCGGTGTTTATGACTGGGTTAAAGAGGCAAGGGCTTCAGGCTACAGCTGGTATTACTACTGTATGAATGACAATCATACATATACAATCACCGTTGTATCCCCTAACTGCACAGAACAGGGATATGATTTATGCGAATGCCCTTACTGCGATATAGAATCAACAAAAAGCAATTATACCGATGCTCTCGGTCATAATTATGAATGTATTGAGGTGCAGGGCACAAATTTCATATACAGCTGCTCAAGATGCGGAAAGTCCGATCTTTCCATTGACGCTGTTGAAGTAAATAATAAGTATATAAACGCAATCAGCCACGAAAACGATAATCCGCCTTATTATCAGTCAAATTATGACTCAAGAGCAGATGTATACCGTGACGGATATGTAAATGCAAAGGATTTCAAGCTTATAAAAACAGCCCTTAACAGTCCCGACCTTACTGACAAAGCAACTGTTATAGATGAAACAACATCATATCAGACAATAGAGGGCTTCGGCGCCTCCGCCGCGTGGTGGGCACAGACTGTAGGCAATTGGGAAAATATTGATGATATTACCTCAATGCTTTACAGCAAGGAAAACGGAATAGGATTAAATATTTACAGATACAATTTAGGCGCAGGCTCAAAGGGCGACAGCACAATGTATGTGCCGGATGAGCAGACGGAATGCTTCCTCAACGCCGACGGAACATATAACTGGGATGCAGATATGGGTGCGCAGAATGCTCTTGCCTCTGCGCAAAAGGCAAACAGTAATCTAAAGGTAACGCTCTTCTCAAATTCGGCTCCCGTAAGTATGACAAATAACGGTCACGCATATTCCGACCCTGTAAATGATGACGGCACATACAACATCAATATGAGTGAGGAAAATTATCAGGCGTTTGCAGATTTTGTTGCAACCTGCGCGGAGCATTTTATCGACGAGGGTTATAATGTAACGGAGGTATCACCTATAAACGAGCCTGAATGGTCATGGGCAGGCTGGTATAATGCCGACGGCTCGGTATCTATGAATCAGGAGGGCTGCTACTGGGAATACGGTGACGCGCTGAATTTTTACAATAACTATATGATACCTACTCTTCAGAGCAATTCAAAGCTCAACGGCAATGTCGGCTTATCCGTATGGGAAAGCGGTCAGCTTAATCACTCATACTACTGGAACAACTTTGTTAACAGCATGTTTTCTTCCGAGGCATCTGTGGCGGGCAATAACGCGAATATAAGAGCTTATGTTGACTCTCTTGCCACCCATTCATATTGGGCAGGTAAAACCGACAGAACAGCAGTTGCCGCACAGCTTACAGACTCAAACTATTCTGCCGTTCAAAAGGTTAGATGCACCGAATATTGCCAAATGACAAATGACGGAAACACGGGCGTCTATGACCTCATTCAGCAGGAGGGTACAACAAACGGAATGGGCATTGAATACGGACTTGCTCTTGCCGATATTATGTATCAGGATCTTACAATCTTAAACGCTGTTGAATGGGATTGGTGGGTTGCCTGCGGAAGAGGCATATATCCCGATTCTTTGATTTATGTCAACAACAATGACCACTCCGATATTCAGGCTTCAAAAAGGCTTTGGTGTATGGGCAATTACTCAAAATTCATTGAAGAGGGCGCAAAAAGAATTTCGGTTTCAACCGAAAGCGCAATTCCGTCAACAATTGAAGAAAGCGCATACCTTAACCCTGACGGAAGTATTGTTATTGTATATATTAACAAGGGCGACGCCGTTGAATACACCTCCTTTGACAGCACCAGGTATTCATCCTTTGAAACATATGTAACAGATGAAACGCATGACCTTGAGCTTTATCAGTCAGGCTCTGTTGAGGGAAGAGGCGTTGCAATCCCTGCAAAGGGCGTTACAACAGTTATTCTTCAAAAGGGAAACATTCCTGCCAAAACAAGCGAGGGCAAATACCTGTTTACATATTTCACAGGAAATGACGCGGCTGACGAGACAATACACTTCGCCGTATCAGACGACGGTTATAATTTTGAGCCGCTCAATGGCAATCAGCAGGTAATAACGCAAACTCTCGGCAAACAATGCTGCCGTGACCCGTATATTTTCAAGGCACAGGACGGAAGCTACTATATCATTGCAACAGATATGAAATCAGCCGAGGGCTGGTCATCGCAGTCATCAATTGTTCTTTGGCATTCAACGGACCTTGTAAACTGGGGCGAAGAAACAATATTAGATTTCAAGCAGTTTGAAGGATTTGAGAGCACCGTACGCGCTTGGGCGCCGCAGGTAATATGGGATGAAAAAGAGCAGTCATATATGATTTATCTCGGACTTGCCACATCTGATTCCACAACAAACTGGGCAACATATCTTTACTATGTTTATTCAGACGATTTGAAAACAATTAAAACCGAGCCTCAGCTCCTTTATAAGCCTGCAGACAACGGTGCGTCAATCGACGGAGATATTATCTATAATAAGGCAACCGACACCTATTATTTGTATTACAAAGATGAAACTGCGGCAACAGTATGCTATGTAACATCAAAAAATGTTAACGGGCCTTATGTTGACGCAACAAATCCGTCAAAGGTGCTTGATAACGGGGTTGCAGTTGAAGGCAGTCTTATGTTCAACATAACAGGAACAGACACATGGGTAATGTATGCCGACGCTTATAACGACGGATATTTCATCTGTCAGCAAACAACGGATTTCAAGCACTTCTATCCGCTTGACAGCGAGGATTATAATATAAGCAGCTGTTCTCCGCGTCACGGTTCAATAATTAATATAAGCGACGAGCAATATAATTCTTTGGTAAGTACATACGGTAAATAAATAACAAAATCCGCCAAATGAAGATAAATCTTCAAATGGCGGATTTTATTTTGGAATTTATAAAAACTGCCTTATATCTGTTGCAAGCCTGTCCTCAATTGTAACCAATCGTTTTGCAATATCCCGTGATTTTGTATCTGCGCTTTTATACTGATTAAGATATCTGCTCAAGGATTTTACGCCCATATTGCACCCGTCTGTTATCAAATCTGCAACAGTATTATCCGAACGGTCAACGGACATTTTCATATTAATTTTCATCCACGACATTCCCTTAACCATAAGATCGGGCTCCTTGCCGTCATCATTATGCTTATCCAAAAGCTCGGCAATCTCTTCCTTTAATCTCTCATGCTGATTTTTGCTCGTGCGAAGCATCATACGAAGCTCATTGCTTTTAACATCGTCAACAACATCTTCAATTGCGGATATGCCCATTTTTATTCCGTAGTCGCATTCCTTTAAAAGCTTTACTGTATCGCCGTCTGCGCCGGTGTGATCCTGCATAAATATTCCTGCTTTCTGATAATTAATAATGTGTTACTATTATTAACCAAAAAAAGCATTTTAATCTATCGGAATATCTATTTTTCTGTCCTTATAATAATATTCCCTGTCCCTTTCGCCTATTTCACGAAGAATACGGCAGGGATTACCGACTGCAACAACATTTTCGGGTATATCCTTTGTTACAATACTGCCTGCGCCGATTACGGAATTATCCCCGATTGTAACACCCGGCAGAATAACGGCCCCTGCTCCTATCCAAACATTATTTCTTATATGAACATCGACATTAAACTGAAGCGCTGTTTTTCTTAACTCCGGCAAAACGGGATGCCCTGCCGTTGCAATTGTAACATTCGGTCCTATCATAACATTATCGCCTATGTAAATATGACCGTCATCAACGAGCGTAAGCGAAAAATTAGCGTATACGCCACTTCCGATATGGGTATGATGACCGCCCCAATTAGCATAAAACGGAGGCTGAATAAAGCTGTCCTCTCCGAAATCTGCAAACATTAATTTTGACAGCTCCAAAAGCCTTTCGCTGTCTGTTGCACAAAGTCTGTTATATTCATTCATATATCCTATATACTTATATTGAACAGACAATATTTCCTCTGCTTCAGAGTCGTATATTAAGCCCTTTTCCATTCTCTCAAATTCCGTCATAATCTAATCCTTTCTAAAAAATAAAGATAAATATTTATATTCAATAACTCTCTGTCGTTATATCAATATTTCTGTCATTTATATCAATATATTCTATTTCGGCATTTTCTTTATATTGTGATGGAAGATAGTACAAATAAAAATTATATTCTATGCCGTCAACTATTGAGA
>JBJEPL010000137.1:0-3993 GCA_051881215.1 Eubacterium sp.
AGCAAATCGGGATAATAAAATTCACAGAATTTTACCCAGCCCGGAGAGCAGGAGGTAATCATCGGGAGCGTTCCTCCGTTTTTGATACGCTCAACAAGCTCGTTTGCCTCCTCAACAATCGTAAGGTCGGCGGCAAAATCGGTATCGAAAACCTTATCAAAGCCGAGTCTGCGCAAGGCCGCAACCATTTTACCTTCAACATTAGTTCCGATAGGCATGCCAAAGCATTCTCCGATTGTGGCGCGGATTGACGGCGCAGTCTGAACAACAACATGCTTTGTAGGATCTGCAAGAGCCGCCCATACCTTATATGTATCATCCTTCTCTGTAAGAGCGCCTGTAGGGCATACGGCGGTACACTGTCCGCAGGAGATACAAGGTGTTTCATTAAGAGGGAGCTTGAATGCCTGTCCGATTGATGTATCCATACCTCGGTCATTTGCACCGATAACGCTTACATACTGCTGTTCGCATGCAGCAACACATCTGCGGCAGAGAATACACTTATTGTTGTCTCTTATAAGATGCGGTGTGCTTGTATCCTTTTCATAATGAGGCTTTTCGCCGTCAAATCTTGAATGGTCTACACCGTAATCAAAGCAGAGCTTTTGAAGCTCGCAGTTTGTTGAACGAATGCAGGAAAGACAGTTTTTATCGTGAACCGACAGAATAAGCTCAAGGGTTGTCCTTCTGTATTTTTGAATTTTCTCTGTATTAGTAAGAACCTCCATACCCTCTGATACAGGATATACGCATGAGGTTACGATTTTAAAGCCGCGGCCCTCGTTTGCCTCAACGATACACATACGGCATGCGCCTATCTCGTTAATATCCTTCATATAGCATAGGGTAGGAATTTCAATACCTGTGTGTCTGGCAGCATCCAAAATAGTTGAGCCTTTTGGTGCGCTTACGGCTATACCGTTAATTTTTAAATTAATCATTTCCATTTTCAGGCCCTCCTTACTGTTTGCTGATTGCGTTCAGACGGCAGTTTGACATACAAGCGCCGCATTTAACGCATTTATCCGGAACAATTTTATATGATGAAAGCTTGTGGTTAGGAGCAATGTAATCTGTAGGAATAATTGTTCCTACCGGGCAGTTTCTTGCGCACATACCGCAGCCGATACATTTGTCTTTATCAATAACAAAGGTCAAAAGGTCCTTACATACTCCTGCAGGGCACTTCTTGTTTTGAACATGGGCAATGTATTCATCTCTGAAAAACTTGAGCGTTGCAAGAACAGGGTTTGGAGCAGTCTGACCGAGTCCGCATTGAGCATTTGCCTTAATGTAGTAGCAAAGCTCTTCAAGACGGTCGATATCCTCCATTGTTCCTTTACCCGAGGTTATCTTTTCAAGCATTTCAAGCAGTCGTTTTGTTCCGACACGGCACGGCGTACATTTTCCGCAGGATTCATCAACAGTAAATTCAAGGAAGAATTTGGCAATGTCAACCATACAGGTGTCCTCGTCCATAACAATAAGTCCGCCCGAGCCCATCATACAGCCGATAGCAGTGAGATTGTCATAGTCGATTTCCGTATCAATGAGTGAAGCCGGAATACATCCGCCCGAAGGTCCGCCTGTTTGAGCAGCCTTAAATCTTTTGCCATTGGGTATTCCGCCGCCGATATCCTCAATAATCTGGCGAAGCGTAGTTCCCATAGGAACCTCAACAAGACCCGTATGCTTGATTTTACCGCCCAAAGCAAATACCTTTGTTCCCTTTGACTTTTCGGTTCCGATGGAAGAAAACCATTCTGCACCGTTGAGTATAATTTGAGGAACATTTGCAAAGGTTTCAACATTGTTTTCAACAGTAGGGGAGTTATATAAGCCTTTAACAGCAGGATAAGGAGGACGCGGACGAGGCTCTCCTCTGTTACCCTCGATTGAGGTCATAAGAGCAGTTTCTTCACCGCATACAAAAGCGCCTGCACCGAGTCTGATTTCAATATCAAAATCAAATCCGGATTTAAAAATATTTTTACCGAGCAGACCGTATTCGCGTGCCTGATTAATTGCAATCTGTAAGCGGTAAACAGCGATAGGATATTCTGCACGGACATATACAAAGCCCTTTGTTGCTCCGATTGCATATCCTGCAATTGCCATTGCTTCTATAACACAGTGCGGATCACCCTCAAGAACAGAACGGTCCATAAATGCACCCGGGTCACCCTCGTCGGCGTTACATACAACATATTTTTGAGGAGCCTTGTTAGGCGCACATAAAGCCCATTTAAACCCTGTAGGGAAGCCTCCGCCTCCGCGGCCTCTCAAGCCGGAATCGGAAATGCATTTAATAACATCGTCCGGCTTCATCGAAGTCAACGCCTTGTTAAGAGCCTGATAGCCGTCTCTTGCTATGTATTCATTGATATTTTCAGGGTCGATAACTCCGCAGTTTCTTAAAACAACACGGTTTTGAGAACGGTAAAATGCCGTTTCCTTTAAGGTTACATATTTCGGATTTTTAGGCTGAATTTTGCCTGTATCTGCATAAACAAGCCTTTCAACAATATGGCCCTTTAAAAGATGGGATTCAACAATCTCTTCAACATCTTCAGGTGTTACTCGGCTGTAGAATGTTCCGTCGGGATATACAATTACAACAGGACCGAGTGCACACAGTCCGAAACAGCCTGTCTGAACAATCATTATTTCTTCTTCAAGACCGTAATCCTTTAAGTGCTTTTTGAATGCTTCCTGAATTTTTTTACTTCCTGAAGAGGTACAGCCTGTACCGCCACAGATCATAATATGCGAGCGAACCATTTTTATACCTCCTCTTTTTGATTGTTCTCAAGAGTATATTCTTCAACGATTTTACCGTTTTTAATATGCTCTTCAACAATACGGTATGCCTTTTCAACCGTCACATTAACATATGTAACAATATTTGTATGATTTTCTATTATGCGTACAACAGGATTGTAACCGACTTTACTAACCCTTGCCTCTTGAGTAACAATTACCTTACCGCTGAGGCCTTCGTCTTCTACCTTTTTAACGAGCGCCTTTAAAATATCACGCGCGCCGGCAACAATTCCGCTGTTTCCCATTCCTACAATAATGCGTATATCATAATCGCTTGTGCGGATATTCACATCATTTTTGTATTTATCTTTTATGGCGTTGAGCTCATTCAATGATTTCATTTTTATTCTCCTTTCTACCCGTTATGTTAATCCTGATATTTAGCGAGAATATCATCAATGTCATCAGCAGTAAGCCTGCCGTAAACCTCATCGTTTACGGTTAATACGGGACCCAATCCGCAGGCGCCGATACAGCGGCAGGCGGTAATTGAATATTTACCGTCGGGCGTGCATTCGTCAATACCTATACCGAGCCTTTCGGTAAGTGCATCCAAAAGAGTCTGCGAGCCTTTAACATAGCACGCTGTTCCCATACAAACAGATATGTTGTATTTTCCCTTCGGAGCAAGTGAAAATTGAGCGTAAAAGGTTGCAACGCCGTATACCTTCTCAAGCGGCACATCCATACCCTCTGCAATCATATTCTGCACTTCAATAGGCAGATAGCCGTAAATATCCTGCGCCTCCTGCATAACAGCCATCAAACGGCTTTTGTCATGCTTGTTGGCTTCAATAACGGCATTAAGCTTTTTTTCCTGCTCCTTGGTACCCTGAAAAGGGACAGTGCTGATTTTTTTCTGCATAAATTAAACCTCCCCAATAAACTCAATTGTTTTCCATCAAATATTACTAAAAAATATTATTTGAAAATATTAAGCAGAATTATAATAACATATCTTTGATAAAAAATAAACAATATATTTTATTTTTTATAAAAAATAAATCAAACATTGATAATTTATGAGAAAACGGGTGCCCTTTAGGCGCCCGTTTGAATATATTATTCCTTATGAAAACAGACGGCTTTGATAAATATTGTTAAGCATTGCTTTTAGCAAAATAAAAGCATTTTCATATAATGAACAGAGCCGATTAAGAAGATCGG
>JBJEPL010000138.1:0-3964 GCA_051881215.1 Eubacterium sp.
AGCTCGGCGTTTTTATAACGCTGCTGCCGCATACGGTACAATCGTAATATAACGCTCCCCTGTCGCTCATTTTTGAAAATGCCAATTTATGACCCGGTGCCGGATATGTATTTGTCCTTGTTGTACCGCAGATATAGCAGGTATCCGTAGTTACTTTAGGTACAGTACAGTTACCTTCTGTTGTAACAGAGGTTCCGTAATGGCCCTCAACCCATTCATCATGAACAGTAGTTGCCGCCTGCGTTGCATTACAGCGTGTGCAGGTAGGAGTAGATAAGCTGTGTCCCGGCTTTTCTTCTATAGGAACAACAACATTTTCAAAGTTATGGCCGAGTGCTTCTATAACAATATCAAATTCTTCTGAACATACCGTACAAACAGAGCTTGCACTTCCGTCGGTCTCGCAGGTAGGCTCCTGAAGAATCGTATAATTAGTTTCGTCGATTGTGTGACCGAGAGCATTTAAAACCTCTCTCCTTGAAGCAGAGCATCTTGTGCATTTCTCGGTATTATAGCCTGCTGTTGTGCATGTTGGTGCAACACTGCTTTCCTCTACAAGCTGATAGTCATGACCCAGAGCGTCAATATTTTCGCTCTTTGTCAAAGTACAGTTATTGCAGGCATAATATATTTTTCCGACAGCGGTGCAGGTAGGCTCCGTGCGTGAGGTTTCATACCAATCGTGCTGTCCGTTTGCAGGAAGAGTTACATTTCTGCTTTCACCGCATATATTGCACACATCTCTTTGTGTTCCGTCAATAACGCATTTCGGGGTTATCAAAACAGTCGAAGTATAATTTCCCTCCACCCACTCAACATGGGTAGGAACAGAGGTAACCTCACCGCATACGGAGCAGGTATAAACCTCATATGTATGGCCGTCTGTTGTTGTGTTGTCAAGAGTTTCGGTAAGCTCATTTGTATGTCCCGTTGCAGGGAGTGTCTCTGTAACGGTTTCACCGCAGATTGTGCAAACGCCTGTTCTTGAGCCGTCTTCAGTACAGGTAGGGTCGGTAACAGAAGTATACACTTCAACAGTATGATTTCCTGCAGAAGCGTAATTTCTTGTTACGCTGCCGCAGTTTTCAACAGTACAGGTATATGTTTCTATTCCCGGCTTTGTACAGGTAGCGGTATTTGTATAATCATAAAAGCCTTCAACATAGGCAACATGCTCAATTTCTGTTTTTTCTTCGTTACATACAGAGCATTGCGAAGCCGTATAGATGTGGCCGTTCTCTTCGGATTCGTCTCTTGTTTCGGTAACAACCCAAGTATGGCCGTTTGCAGGCAGTTGAGTTTCGGATACAACAAAGCCGCAGACATTGCATATTGTTGACATAATACCGGTCTCTGTACATGTCGGAGATACTGTTTCTTCCTCGCGTACATTAATATGAGGGCAGGTATCTATTGAAACAAAGGTATATCCGCTGTCGGCATGATCCGCTACAAAGGTTTCGGTGGTGGAGCCTGTGTGTCCGTAAAAGGTTATTGCCTGACTTGAGCCGTTAAACGGATCCTCTGCCGCTATTCCGTTAAAGGTACAGTTTTGATTATAAACGGTAACCTTGCTTAAAAATGAGCAGTTTGCAAAAGCACGGGTGCCAACACTTGTGATTGTATCAGGCAGCTCAACGCTTGTCATTGTACAGCCGAAAAAAGCATAATTATCAACAGCTGTAATTGTAGAAGAGAAATTGATTGTTTTTACTCCGGCGTTATAAAAAGCGTATTTACCTGTTGAGGTTAATCCGGTGCCGTATGTTACTGTTGCAAGTGAAGAACAACCTCTGAAGGCAAAATCGCCGAGGCTTGTTACGCTGTCGGGAATTGTTATGCTTTTGAGAGAGGTACAGCCGCTGAAGGCGTGCTTTTCAATAGTAGTGAGATTACCCGGCAAAACAATACTTTCAAGCGCAGTACAATCTCTGAAAGCGCCGCGAGTTACATCAGTTGTTCCTCCGACATCATATACACCGCTTCCTCCGATAACCGTTAAGGTGCTCGGAAGGGATACAGTTTTCAAGGCAGTACAGTTGTAGAAATTATACTCGCCTATTTCCGTAATTCCCTCGCTTATTACAATCTTTGTTATATCGGGCTTATAGTCTAACCATGGTGCCTGATTTTTTGAGCTTCCTATAGCAATCTCACCGCAATCCTTGATTGCACCCGTACCGGTAAAGGTTAGGGTTGTGGTTGAAGCGTCGTAAGACCATGTTACATCGTCGCCCCATGTACCGCTTGTGGCGGCATGAGCCAACGAAACATTGAAGCACAATAAAGTCGTAACCATCAATGCAAGAGTTAAAACAAAAGCAGTTATTCTCTTCAAAGCAATCACTCCAAAAACAGTCTAATACAAGATAAATATATCACAACTGTAAATTTTTTGCAAGAGTGATATATTTACATATCTAAATGGTTTAATTAAAATTATAAAAGAGCACCTCAAATAAGATGCTCTAATCAATTATCTAACTAACAAATTATATAGACAAAACTACTATTTTTCCTTTTTATCCTTTATTAAAGGCTTTATTGCATTATAAATCCGGGAAGCCTTTTTGTTATCAGCGCTTGGAAAAGATTTAACCAGATTATTATGTATTCCTTGCTTTGTTTTAAAGTTGCAAATTATATTATATACCTTATTTGCTTCTTTTTCGGTTGTAATTTCCTCAAGCACCTTTGTTACTTCATCTTTATTTCTGTCTATTGATTTAATTGAATCAATTCTTTTTATTATTACACTTCTGCTTTTCCAAAAATCGCAAACAGAATCGAAGCCTTTATCTTTAGAAACAATAAAGTATTTTTTTGAAGAATCTTTTGCAATACAATGTCCAAGATAGGTTGCAAGCTGAAAATCCAGAGCGTTTGCCGTACCAACATTAACTTTAATAAAGTTGACATTTGCGTTGATTTTTTCTAATTCCTTGTGCAGGTCAATAGTCATTAGCTTCGCTTTTTCACTATAAAAAATATACAAATCATCAGCTTGGTTAAGGTTAAGTTTTGAAATACCGCTAATTCCGGCTGAATTAACATTTTCAAAATCCACGAAATATTCCGACATAATTATCCCCTCCGATGCAACAATATCATAAAGCAATTTAAAATGCAAGAAAAAAGAGCAGATCAATGACCTGCTCTTGATTGTTATTTAATTAGCCGTTGATTTGCTTTGCGAAGTATTTTGCTGAAAGCACGGTATATCAATGGCTTCGGGTGTTTTGAATTTTCATTTACGCAACTTTTACTCATCCATTCTTCAACATTTACGCAAATTTAGATAATAGATTATAAATGAAATAACATTTATTCGGTCAGTCTTTTAGCAAATTATATACTGTATTAAATGTTGTCATTTTAGCGCCTATCTCAGCATAGTAAGCACTGTTTGCTGTATTTGATTCAATTGCAGACATTTGATTAGATACACCGTTAAGTTGATTAGATATATTGCTGTTCATACTATTCACGGAGCTAATCATTCTTTCACTTGTAGATTCAAGCTCTGATAATCGTTCATTGCACTCCTCGATAGCCTTTCCTACATAAACCATTGCGTTATTAAGTTCACCGAGTTGTTTCGATACAACGTCAAGCTTGTTAATAATCATTCCTTTCATTTTTTCATCTTCGTATAGATTATACGCACCCTCGTGACCTTGTAATTGACTGCATCTTCCCGTATCAAAATATCCATAAATTATCGATATGGGAATTAAGCCTTGATAATTAGGATGTAAGCATAGCACACCGTTTATTCTTAAATTATAAAGTTCGTATAGCGTTGCTTCAACTTCTGATTTTATTTCTCTAATCATTTCAGCTTCATTATCAATCAAAACACACTCATTTTCGTCAAACTTATTTCTCGCCAACTGTTTTTCTTTGTAGTATTCATCTTCCCAATATTTATATCGTTCATTATTATATTTAACTATTTGATTAT
>JBJEPL010000139.1:0-13674 GCA_051881215.1 Eubacterium sp.
CATTACTTATTGCTGATATCAGCTTTGTTTATATCTCTTACAAGAGATACGGCAAAAACGCCGAGCATTATGTAAAGACAGCATGAAAAAGTTACCGAATTGAGCATATCTCCCCTGCCTATCAAAAGCATTGCCACCCTCGGCAAAGCCACAACCGCTGACATAACCGCGGTAACTAACGCAGAAAATACGAACATACCCGTTTTAATTTCTCCCGCTTTATCGACAGCCAAAATGAAGCAAAACGAAAAGCATAAATATGCAGTAAGGAGAATAAACTCACAAAAGGTTTCAACGCCGGCTGTTATATCCATAATTTTAACCATAATGATAATCAGCTTTAAAAAGGTCCACGCCGCCGGAGCGAAATGCAGAAAAGTAAAATTTCTAAAATCAAAATTCGATCCGCTATAGGTCAGCGCAAAGGTGATAAAATAAAAGCAGGTTAACAATGCAAAAATTCCAGAAAGCGCCATGGGTATTAAATAGTTATATTCAAGATAAGCATTTTTTTGTATATACTCAAAGCAGTTATAGCATTGGTATAAGAAATCGTAAAAGAACGCCGCGCAGAGCAAAAATGATGAAAACAATACTGCTTTGCTTTTTTGAAAGCGCACGGCTTTTGCGGTTTTCTTTTTGCTTAAGGAATAAAGTATAGCACATATGCAGGCTAAAATAAGGAGTCCGTAAATAAAATATGTTATGCTACCGTCACCTGAAATAAACCCTGTTTGGCGGTCTGTAAATTTAAGAAGCTGATAGAAGCGAAGAATGCAGGCAGCAAATGATGAGGCTGTTATAACAAATGCCGTAATTACGCTAACTGTTTTTTGCAATCTTCTCTCTCCTCAAAAATTATTCTCTGTTTCTGATATCTACAAATTCTCTTGAATGGCTTACGCTCTTATAAGCAGGACGCATAATTTTTCCTCCGGAGGTAAGCTCCTCAAGGCGGTGAGCACACCAGCCTGCAATTCTTGCGGTTGCGAAAAGAGGTGTAAACAAATCTTTTGGTATACCGAGAACCTTATAGACAAGACCTGAATACAAATCTACATTTGCGCACATAACCTTATCAACGCCCTTGACCTCGGCAAAAACCTGCGGTGTAAGCAATTCAATATTTTCAAGCGTTTTGAATTCCTTTTCAAAGCCTTTTTCAAAGGCAAGCTTTTTTGCGCTTTCCTTAAGAATTACAGCGCGGGGGTCAGATTTGGTATATACCGCATGGCCCATGCCGTAAATGAGGCCCGAACCGTCGCCTGCTTCTTTATTAATAATTTTTACAAGATAATCCTTAACCTGCGACGGATCTGTTGAATCCGAAAGATTTTCCATTATCTCCTCCATCTGCGTGGCAACTCTTAAATTTGCTCCGCCGTGACGGGGGCCCTTGAGCGAACCGAAGCCGGCGGTAATTGCCGAATATGTATCGGTTCCGCTTGATGTAAGGACTCTTGTTGAAAATGTTGAATTGTTACCGCCGCCGTGGTCTGCGTGAAGCATAAGGCAGATATCGAGAAGCTTTGCTTCTTCGTCGGTAAATTTTTTATCAGGTCTGAGCTGATTTAAAATATATTCTGCGGTTGACTGCTCCTTTATAATAGGATGCAAAAACATTGTTTTATTATAAAAAGCACGGCGCTTTACCTGATATGCGCTGTTCATAATTGTAGGCATTTGGGCGATAAGCTGAAGCGACTGACGCAAAACATTCGGAATGGAAATATCATCGGGATTCTCGTCAAAGGAATAAAGTATCATAACGCATCTCGCCATTTTATTCATTATATCCTTTGACGGATTTTTCATAATCATATCTTCAACAAACTCATCCGGAAGCGTTCTGCACTCGGCAATTACCTCTCTTAAGCCCTCAAGCTGAGAAAATGTAGGAAGCTCGCCGAAAAGAAGAAGCCATACAACCTCTTCATAACCGAATCTGTTATCCCTAACACATCCCTTTACAATATCGTTAATATCATATCCTCTGTAAGAGAGTTTTCCTTCTTTGGGAATTCTTTCGCCGTCGAGAATATAGTAGCCCTCAACCGAGCATATGCGTGTAAGGCCTGCCATAACTCCCGTACCGTCGCTGTTTCTCAAGCCTCGTTTTACTTGATATCTTTCAAAATCCTTTGGTCTTATGGAGTTATTCTTATTAAGTTCGCCGCATAAACTTGAAATAGCCTCCATAGAAATCGGGGAAATGTAATTATTAGGCATAGTATTTCTCCTTTCTTTAGTTTGCAAATCAGAAATTATAATTATCTATTTATTATACATATATTCTAAATCAAAGTCAAGGAGATGAGAATTTGAAAAAGCTGTTAATTGTTTATGCCGTGTTATTCGGACTTACCATACTGATTCCTGCTCTTGTGTGCTTTATCGGCGGTGATGACGGCAGTTCAAAGGAGCTTGCAACAATATTCAGGCAGTGCATTACTCTACTTGAGTATTATCGCTGATTTTT
This sequence comes from Eubacterium sp., assembly GCA_051881215.1. Classification (GTDB taxonomy): domain Bacteria; phylum Bacillota; class Clostridia; order Oscillospirales; family Acutalibacteraceae; genus Eubacterium_R. The sequence goes on from JBJEPL010000139.1 coordinate 2,480, forward strand.
TTAAGCTCTGTTGATGAATCGACATTAATTTTAACAGACGAAAAATAAATCTCCCATTCGTCTGATACAGCTTCATAAGCCTCGGGCTCATCCTTTGCAAGATATTCACCTGCCCTTACGCAGTCGCTTTTATATTTCTGACAAGCCTCAAATGCCTTTTTACATTTTGAGTTAATTTCTTCTTCCGTAAGCTTTGATATTCTTTTTACCTTTTCCTCGTCAAGCTTGGTAATCATTCCTTTTTCGACTTCATTTATCATTATCTGCGCCTTGAGCTTAACATTAAAAACAATACCGCCGTTTTCTACGGCTGCACTCTTTTTGGCTGAAACATCGGACAGCTGTATTCCTATTTTGCCTAACTCCTTATCCTCAATTTCTAAAATCGCATTATCAATTGCGCCTTTTATCAGAAGAAATCCCATCGTTTCATCATCGTCTGTTATATACGCGAGATTGTTTTTGGAAAATATACCTATCCCCTTGATTTTTACGCTTTTTTCTTCTTCATCCTTTTCTAATACCGGCAGATAGATATCAGAGGTTTTGTCACTATAGGCATTTAAAAGGTCATTAGTCGTCACATAAGCTCCAAGCCCTTGCTTTTCGCTGTTTTTAATTAAATACAATATGCTTTCGCACGGAACAAGCGCGTCATTTTCCTTGCTTTCCAATATATCCTTTGCCTTTGTGTCCGAAATACACACGGCAACATCTACCCTTGAATCAGTCGACCTCAAAAAATAGTCAAGCTTTTTTTCAAAATCCTTCTGCGTTACATCCTTGCTGAAAACTACAAGCTTATTCTGACCGAAAAAAAGCTTTTTTGATAACACCTTTGATAAATTTGATATAGCGTCTAAAACGGTATCACCCTTGCTTTGGGTCACGATTGTATTATTACCCTTAAGAACCTCGGAGGTTGAATTTATTGCAACATTGAGCGTTTGAACAGACACCTGAACCTGCGAGTCGGAATTATCAATTCCCATTCCCTCAACAATTACCAAATCCTTGAGGTGCTGGGTATTCATACATCCCGAAAAAAGCGCCGCAATGGTTATTATACAAATTATAATCTTAAAATTTCTCAATCAGCTCGTCGCCTCTGTTTCTCTTTTTAAAAATCAATGTCAGAACGGGAATTATGACAGCAAATACCGCAAAGGGAATTGCCTGCATATACGGCTTAAGCGTATTAACATTAAACACATTTGTTATAAGAAGAGCAGTGATCACCGCACCGATACCGCAGACGATACACTTTGTTTTCTGCTCAAGCCTTTTTATACACACGCTTGCACAATAGATAAGCACAGCGGATTTTAAAAATATTCCGAAAATCCAAAATGAAATATGCAAGGCATCTATCCTCTCAAAGCTTCCTATTTTGGCAAGCTGAAACAGAGTATATAAAGGGAAAGAATGAAGAGAGGCAGAATCCCCCATAACGCCGAAAATAAACAGCATAATCAAAAAGATTGTTAAAAAAGACGCAGTTATTGACCATATAAACGGCTTCACCGCATAGCCGTTTACCCTTTTTGACAACGGCAAAAACAATACTATTTCAGCGCTGTTTGACGCCAAAATCAAGGCATTATAAAAAATCGTGTCCGTTTTATTTGAAATAATCGGATACAGGCTTACTTCATCATAATTTCTCGCATTACATATAAAAACCGATGTAATTGCTACAATAAGCAGAGCAAAGCAGAATGAAGAAAACCGTGATATTCCCTCTATTCCAAGCAAGGAAGCATATACGGCGCACGCTCCGATAATCAATACAAACAATGCCGAATTTGAATCGGGATTAAGCGTCGTTGACGCAAAATAGGAAAATCTGCTTATATTAACTCCTGCAACAAAAATCAGATACAAAGCATAAAAGGCGCCGACCCAGCCTGTATCAATAGGATTTTTATGGGTTTTGTAGCAATAAAGGACAGGCAGGCAAATCAGTATTGTTATACCCATAGCTATAGCCGTGCTTATTAGTATATCCGATTTTAAAACGCTTGTTGTAACAGCCTGAACATATGTCAGCGTTACAATAATACGGCTTACATAAAGCAGAAAAAATACACTTATAGGAGCTATTTTATTTTTTTGCGCTTTCATCAATATCCGCACCTCTCAAATTGCTTACTCTTACCTTGCGCTTCGAAAGCTTTTTCCAGCTTGCACGGTAGAAAATATCTCCCAGAGAATGTTTATCAAGGGGCGATATAGGCGAAGTAAACGGTACGCCGAGGGGATTGAGCGAAGCAATATTAACAAATACTACTCCTGCGCCCAAAATAATACCGTACATTCCCGTCAGTCCGCCCACAATAATAAACAAAAACCTCAATAACGAAACGCTTTCATATAACGGAAAAACAACATATGACGATATTGCCGTCATTGCTATTACCACCAGCATAGGAGCGCCTATAAGGCCTGCCGTTACGGTGGTTTCTCCGATTATAATACCGCCGATTATTGATACGGCATGTCCTACGGATTTCGGAAGCCTTAATCCTGCCTCGCGCATAATTTCGTAAAGAATAAGAAGCATTACTGCCTCGGTCATTAGTGAAAACGGAGTAGTTATTTCCTCGCTTGCAATTGTAAAAAGCAGATTTGTCGGTATAAGCTCCTGATGAAAGGTTCCCACTGCAACATAAATTCCCGGCAAAAAGGCAGATATAATAAAACAAAAATATCTTAAAATTCTCATAAATCCGCTGTAAAACGGCGAGTTATCATAATCATCAAGCGAATGAAAGCTGTCGCTGAAAAGATACGGAACATAAATGGCAAACGGTGTTCCCTCCACCATTATGGCAACTCTGCCCTCTAAAAGCTTTGAAACAAGAACATCAGGCCTTTCCGTACTGCCTACGCAGGAAAAAAGGGATTTAATGTCTGTATCAATAAAAGGGACAAGCTCTCCGTAATCGGCTATTGTATCAAAATCGGCGCTTTTTAACCGGTGCTCAACCTCGGCGACGAGATTATTGTCCGCCCTGTCATCCATATAGGCAATAACAACAGGCGTCTGCGCCGCTCTGCCGAGCTTTAACTGTTTTGTTTTTAAATGATGCGATTTCAGTCTTTTTCTTAAAAGCGCCTTGTTATCATTAACCGCTTCAAGAAAGCATTCCTTTGAGCCTTTAACATTGTTTTCGTTTGAAGGCTCGTCAATTGACCTTTTTGCCCAGCCCTGTATTCCGCAGGCAAGCGCTTTTGAGGAGCCGTCAATAATCAAAACGCAAAAGCCGCTCATCAAAAAATAATAGCAGTCGTCAAAGGTTTGTGCCTCATTCATTTCAACAGAATTTAAAACCTTTGTTTTAATTATTTCGGTTAAATCGGCGCCGTCTTTATATTCAAGCCTTCTTCGCAAAACGGGAGATACTATCATCTCCGACAACTGAAGCGAATCAACAAGCCCGTCCATTACCGAAAAGAAGCATTTTGTTCCGCATATTTCGGCTTCTCTGAGCAAAAAATCAGAGCAGTCCTTAAAGTCATCCTTAAACCTTTTTATGTTCTTTTCTATATCAAAATATAAATTATCCAAAAATATCACCATAATTAATTTTTACAGCGTCAGTTTTATTATTCACTCAAAAATAATATTGCAACGATAATGTCACAAAATATAATCGGTGATTTTTATGACAATTAACTTTTTAAGGGCTGTTATAATTTATATTTTCGTTATTATAGCAGTCAGGGTTATGGGCAAAAGGCAGGTCGGCGAGCTTAAGCCTCACGAGCTTGTAATTACAATACTCGTAAGCTCTGTTGCTTCAATTCCGCTTGAGGAAAACGCTATGCCTTTGGCAAACTGCCTTGTTCCTATTTTGCTTTTTATAAGCTTTGAAATCATAGTCTCCGTAATATCTATGAAAAGCCTGTGGTTTAGAAATCTTATTCAAGGCAGACCCATTTTTATTATCCGAAAGGGCAGGCTTGACCAAAAAAAGCTTAAGGAGCTGCGCTTTACGGTTGACGACATAGTAGATGCGTTAAGGCAAAAGGATATATTTGATATATCGGAGGTTGAGGACGCAGTTATAGAAACGAACGGCTCTATATCGGTTTTACCCAAATCAAAATATAAACCGCTTACACCTGACGATGTGAATATATCCGTTGAAGAAAAGGGTATGCCCATAACAATTGTAATGGACGGAAAAACGGTTAACGAATACTTTAACGAGGATAAAATAAGAGATTCGGAAATTGAGCTGATTCTTCAGAATGTTAATATTCCGTCAAAAAAAATTATGCTCCTTACAATAGACGACAACGGAAACACCTATCTCATTGAAAAGGAGCATAACAAATGAAAAGACTGTGTATAGCAATTTTATTTTTAGTCATGTCAATTTCGCTATGTATTTTTGAGCAGTATACAGTTAAAAGCACATATGAACAAATGACGGAATATATCGACACGGCAATAGATTATACTAACAATAACGATTACAAAAATGCAGGAATAGCCTGCAAGGAAATGACTCAATACTGGGAGAAAAAATCGCCCTATCTCACTGCTATGATTGACCATTCTCCGCTTGACGAGACAAGCATAACAATTAATTCGCTTGAGGATTTGGCGGAAAATGAAAGCGAGGATTTATCAACAACGCTCATTACCGCAAAAAATCAGATTAAAACAATATATGATAACCAAAAGGTTACCTTTGGGAATGTATTTTAAATTCAGGCATATAAAAACCGGCTGACAAACTGCTGTCAGCCGGTTTATTTTAAAGCACATATTATTTCATCTTTTTAACATCGTCGAATTCTTCAACAATCTCTTTCTGCGGAGCAGGAGTAACAAGCGAAACTATAACATTTACAGCAAGTCCTACAAGAAAAGCCGGAAGAAGCTCATAAACATTAAGCACCTCTGAAAGTCCTGCAATTACATATTTCCATACAAATACCATTATTCCTCCGGCAAGCATACCTGCAATTGCGCCGTATTTGTTTGAGCGCTTCCAGAAAAGGGCAAGGAGCATAACAGGACCGAAAGCGGCGCCGAAGCCTGCCCAAGCGAAGGATACTATGCCGAATACAGACGAATTTGAATCCCAAGCAATAATAACGCCGATAACCGAAATGATTATAAGAACAACGCGGGCAACAACCATTTTTGCCTTTTCGTTGAGGTTGAGCTTAAACAAACCGCCGAGGATATTTTCCGAAACAGATGATGAAGCTGCAAGAAGCTGGCTGTCGGAAGTGGACATTGTGCTTGCAAGGATACCTGCAATGATTACACCGGCAAGAAGCGCAAATACAACGCCGTTTTTGGCAAGAAGGTCTGCAATGTTAATTACAACAGTTTCCGAGTCGGCAAGAGAAGGAAAGGCTCCGTTGGCAACCATTCCCAAGCCTACAACACCGATAAGAATACCGACGCTCATTGAAATTACAACCCATACTGATGCAACACGGCGTGAAAGCTTAATTTTATTAGGATCCTCTATAGCCATAAATCTCAAAAGGATATGAGGCATGCCGAAATAACCCAGACCCCACGCAAGAGTTGAAATTATTTTCAAAAAGCCATAGGAATCTGCCCCGCCCGTTGAAGCATTATGAATTTTAAACATTGAAAGATATCCCGAAAGCGACTGCGCGTTAGTCATAACAGCGTCCCAGCCGCCTGCACGGTTTATACCGAATAACAACACAATAATCAATGCAACTGTCATAACAATAGATTGAATGAAATCGGTAGTTGACGCAGCATTGAAGCCGCCCAAAGAGGTATATCCCACAATAACTATTGCCGATATAACCATTGCAATGTGATAATCAACACCGAACAAAGTTCCGAAAAGCTTTCCGCAAGCCGCAAAGCCCGACGCGGTATAAGGAACAAAGAATACAATAATAATCAATGCCGCAATTGCCATTAAAATATTCTTCTTTTCCCTGTATCTGTTTGAAAAAAATTCGGGAACTGTTATGGCATTGCAATGCGCAGAATAGTTGCGAAGCTTCTTTGCCACTATAAGCCAGTTTAAATATGTGCCTACGGCAAGTCCGATTGCTGTCCAGCCGGCATCGCATATACCTGTAAGATACGCAACACCCGGCAAGCCCATAAGAAGCCATGAGCTCATATCGGATGCCTCGGCACTCATTGCCGTAACAAAGGGTCCGAGCTTTCTGCCTCCGAGATAAAAGTCGCCTACATTGCTCGTTTGCTTTGAATAAACCGCACCTATAATCACCATAAAGCACAAATAAACGGCAATGGTAATCATAATACAAATTTGGGCTGTTGTCATTTTTTCTCCTCCAAAATACAAAGTGACATCATAAAAAGCTATGATGTCACATTTTAACATATTGAAGTAATATTGTAAAGTTTTATATTTTTTTAAGCCTTATCACATTCCAGCTAAACGGTTTGAGATTTGCCGTCAAGGTATTACCGTCCGTTAATGGAAGCTCATTTTTATGAGGCTTTACAAAGGGATTGTCAAAGCCGTTTTCTGCATGCTTGTCATATCCGTCCATTGAAATGAATTCTATCGGCCTGTATCCGTCAAAATCCATCAAGTTAACATCAAGCACCATATCCTCGTCAAGTGATTTATTGACGCAGAAAATTGCCATTTCTTCATTTTCTTCATCAAATGCGGTAATCGACTCAAGATAAGGCACATCGGTAAATTCCCTGCAGTCATATTTAGGGCAGGATATTATCGGATTTAAAGCGGCTCCCCTGCCGTAATTGCTTAAATGCTCAAACGGATAAAAAATAGTCTGCTTAAATATACCTCCGCCTGTTTTGGTGAAAATAGGGGCGATAACATTAACAAGCTGAGCAAGGCAGGCGATTTTTATTCTGTCGCAATGCCTCAAAAGAGTTATAAGCATTGAGCCTACAACAAGAGCGTCCTCAAAATTATATATATCCTCAAGCCTCGGAGGTGACATTGACCATCTTTCAAACGGTGCATTATCGGAATGATACCATACATTCCATTCATCAAAGGAAAGATTTATGGTTTTCTTTGATCTCTTTTTCGCCTTTATGTAATCGCATACGCAAATAACGGTGTAAATAAACTCCTCAAGCTCAAGCGTTTTTGCAAGAAATGACGGAGTATCATCCGCTCTGTTTTCATAATACTGATGAAGAGATACATAATCAACGCCTTCATAAGCGATATCAAGAGATTCCGCTTCCCATTCGCCGAAGGTAGGTGAATTTCTGCTTGACGAGCCGCACAATACTGTTTCTATACTGCCGTCTGTCCATTTCATCAGCTTTGACGCTTCAAGAGCAGCTCTTCCGTATTCTTTAGCGGTTTTAGCTCCCATCTGCCATTTGCCGTCCATCTCATTGCCAAGGCACCACAGCTTGATATTCCACGGCTCATCATAGCCGTGGGCTTTTCTCAAATCCGACCACGCAGAACCGCCCTTGTGATTTGTATATTCAACAAGATTTCTTGCTTCATCGGGGCCTGCCGTTCCGAGATTAACAGCCATCATACACTGCGAATTTGCCTTTTTACACCATTTCATAAACTCGTTGGTGCCAAAATAATTCGGCTCCGTTGTTCCCCAGGCAAGGTCAAGTCTTTTAGGTCTGTTTTCTATTGGACCTACTCCGTCCTGCCAATTATAGCCGGAAACAAAATTTCCGCCCGGATAACGGACAATGGGAACATTAAGCTCCTTTACAAGGTCTATAACATCAGTTCTAAAGCCGTCCTCATCCGCAGTCGGATGACCCGGCTCATATATTCCTCCGTAGACCGCTCTTCCGAGATGCTCGATAAATGAGCCGTAGATACGCCTGTCGATATCGCCTATTTTGAATTCCCTTGCCAAGGTCATTTTTGCTTTCATTGCTATTCTCCTATCGGCTCAAAATCTGCGGCGCCGTGCTTGCATACAGGGCATACAAAATCTTCAGGCAATTCATCGCCCTCATATACATAACCGCATATTTTACACACAAAGCCCTTTTTCTTTTCCTTTTCCTTTTCCTTTTTAGGCTTTGGCTTAATATTGTCAAAATAATACTGATATGTTACCGAAGGCTTGTTATTTATAACCTCTGCCTGTGTAACATCGGCAATAAAGAGCGTGTGTGTATTGCAGTCTATCATTTCAACAACCTTTGCCGAAATAAAAGCATTTGCATATTCTTCAAGATAAACGATACCGTTTTCGGCTCTTTTCATAGCGGAGCCTGCAATTTTATCAGTGTTTTTACCGCTTTGGAAGCCGTAATGCTGAAAAACCTCAAACGGTGTTTCTTCCGTCAAAACGGAAATGTTGAATTCACCCGTCTTTTTAATCATATCGTGGGTTAAGTTTGCCTTGTTAACCGTTACGGATATTCTCATCGGATTACTTGAAAGCTGCTGTGCCGTATTAATAATACAGCCGTTATCCTTTTCATCCTTTGCGGTCAATACAAATAAGCCGTAGCTTAATTTGAACATAGAAGCGTTGTCAATCATATTTTTTCACCTTTCTTTTTTTATTTACAATAAAAATTCCTAATGATACAAGCAAAAGAGCCGCTGCGCTCTTAAGCCCTGATGCAAAAAAATCCTCCTGCAATATCAGTGCAGAAAGCAAACATCCGAAAACAGGCGTCATAAATCCGAATACCGCCACCCTTGAAACATCGTTGTACTTTAAAAGTATTCCCCAAAGGGTATAAGCAAAGGCAGAAACAAAGGCAAGATAGACTATCAAAGCTAAAGCCTCACCGTTAAAGCCTTTAATTTTTCCGCCCAAGGCACTGCCTGCCAGCGCCATTATTATTCCGCCAACAATAAACTGATAGCCGCTTAAAGCAACAGGGTTTTCCTGCTGTGAATAGCGTTTGATAAATACCGTCGAGAGTGCATATGAAAGCGCCGACAAAGCCATAAATCCCTCTCCGAGAAAGGACATATTCATATCTAATCCAAAGCCGGCAAGATTAACAATTACAACTCCTGAAAATCCGAGCACACAGCCGAAAATTTTTGACGGCGTAATTTTCTCTGTTTTCATAACCGCCGCTATAATAACGGCAAAAAACGAGCTTAAGCTGTTTATTATTGAGCCTTTTGTTCCCGTTGTATGCGCAAGACCGACATAAAAAAACAAATACTGCAATACCGTTTGAAACAGAGATAAAACGGCTATTTTCGGCAAGGAGCTCTTTTTAGGAAGCAGAAGCCTTTTTGAAAAAGCGCTTGCAAATAATATTGTCAGAACACCTGCAAGAATAAACCTCAAGCCTGCAAAAAGCATCTGCGAGGCTGAATCATCAGAGGCAATATTTAAAATTTTGTATCCCGTTTTAATAACGGGAAACGCACTTCCCCACAGGGCGCAGCAAAGCATTGCGCATATGCAGACCGAGGCAGTCTTTTTTATAATGTGCTCAAATTCTGTTTTATTCATTTATTTTGTTGTTGAGCCGAAGCCGCCGTCTCTTATTCCGTCAGCGGCATCATCAACAGTTATTCCGAATTGGGTGAATATACCCTGCGAAAAGCCGTCGCCTGCCGCTACGCTTGCCGTATGACCGTCATCGTGAGCGTCACAGCTTATTTTTATCATAATATGGCCCTCGTTTGAGGAATTATAATAATCCGAGTCAATAATACCCACGGTATTATCAAGCTGACAGCGATGCTTAAAGCCGAGACCCGAACGCGGATAAATCGACAAAACCCAGCCCTCGTCAATCTTCGAGCGGATACCCGTAGGAACAAGAGTAGATTCGCCTTTTTTAAATGTGATATCAGCCGGAGCATAAAAATCATATCCTGCGGAGCCTGTAGTAGCCCTTTCAGGCAGCTTTATGCTGTCGTAAACAGCTTTAACATCTGCTGTTTTCGGAAAGCATTTCAGCCAATCCTTCTCAAACTGCTCAAACGATACCTTTTCAAACCTTGCAATTCTTTCCATAATATTCTCCATTAAATTTCTTTTTTTATATATTACCACATATAAAAAAATAAAACAATCCCATTAAGACCGAAATTGGTCAAGAGATTGTTTTTATACTAAAGACCGAAGCTTACGCTCAAAGCATGGTTTACTTTCCCCATATCGTTGACATCAAGGCAGCCCATCTTTTCTTTCAGGCGCCTTTTATCAATTGTTCTTACCTGTTCAAGCAGGACAACGCTGTCCTTTGCAAGTCCGCAGTTTCTGGCGTCGACCTCAATGTGAGTCGGTAGATTGTTTTTTTCTCTCTGCGAGGTAATTGCCGCGGCAATAACAGTCGGCGAGAATTTATTTCCCACATCATTTTGAACGATAAGTACGGGTCTGACTCCGCCCTGCTCCGAACCGATTACGGGACTTAAATCGGCATAGTAAATTTCGCCTCGTTTAATCAGCAAATTAATCACCTTCGTTAATTTATTCCGTCTTGATTTAAGAGGATTAATCCTTACAAATTTATGATTACCCAATCCTATGCTTTTTAAACATCTTATTCCATTATATGTAAAAAATATTTATTGGTCTTTTGTCAAAAAGAATTTCTTTTCATAGAATAAAGCACATCCACTATTTTTCAAAAGGAGAATGAATAAATGGATAACTATGTTGACCTTTTTAAGCCGAGCTTTTTAAAAAAGGATAACAGGCCTGCATTACCCGAGGACGCCTCGGTAACAATGGCTTATGTCCCCCTTCAGCTTGAGCTTGTAACATATGATGAAAGCAAAGCGCTCAATAACGGAACGCTGTTCCCTGTTCTTAACAAACCTTTTTTGGGAAGGATGGTACAGGATAAATGAATAAAGATAAATTGTTGAGAAGAGTATCTTCTCTTGCCTTTGCCGCTCACGAATGCAGGCTTTTTCTTGACACGCATCCAAACAGCGCGGAAGCGCAGGCAATGTTTAACGAATACAAGAAAAAATATCAGGCTGTCAAGGACGAATACGAAAAGCAGTTCGGTCCTCTGACTTTAAACGGCTATAACACCGATGAATGGTTGCAAAACCCTTGGCCGTGGGATAACGAAGCAAATTAAAAAAGTCCGGCATTGCCGGACTTTTTTTGATTTATTTATTTCTTTGTTGTAACAGATTTCGCCTTTGACCAAGCCGAATAAATCTTCTTACCGTCTACGGTTTTGTAGGTACGAACACGAACATAATACTTTTTCTTTGCAGACAACTTGCTGATTGTCT
>JBJEPL010000140.1:0-13557 GCA_051881215.1 Eubacterium sp.
ATTTGAGCTTACTCTGTAAAGCCGGACTTTACAAGAGCGATAAGACCCTCAACAGCAGCCTCTTCATCGGAGCCGTCAGCAATAATACGGATATCTGTTCCGCCCATAATGCCAAGAGAAAGAACACCGAGAAGGCTCTTTGCGTTAACTCTTCTCTCCTCTTTCTCAACCCAGATTGAAGACTTAAACTCATTAGCCTTCTGGATAAAGAAAGTTGCAGGACGAGCATGAAGACCTACCTGATTTTCAACCTTAACATCTTTAACAAACATAACTAAAACCTCTCATTCCTTAAGTACAATATGTTGTATAGTTAATTGTTTATTTGCTATTACTTTACATATTATACCACCAAAATCAATTCGGTCAATGATTGTTTTAAAAGTTCGTTTGACTTGTAAATTTCAAACAAAATATATCGCTTTGTTTTGTGCAAATTTCACATATTTTTTTAGTCTTTTTTCATATTCGACAAAAAGTCAAGGTCCTCCTTTGAAAGGGTTGCCTTTTCAAGCATATCGGGTCTGCGAAGCAATGTACGCTCAAGTGATTTCTCCCTGCGCCATTTTTCAACATTAGCATGATGACCTGAAAGCAACACCTCCGGAACCTCTCTTCCGTTCCATACAGACGGATGGGTGTACTGCGGATATTCCAAAAGCGAATTAAAATGGCTTTCCTCTTCAAAGCACTCATCGTCGCTCAAAACTCCGGGAAGCATTCTGCAGACGGAGTCGGCAACAATAAGTGCCGGAAGCTCACCGCCTGTTAAAACATAATCTCCGACTGAAATCTCCTCCGGCTCAAGCTCCTCTATAACTCTTTCATCAATGCCCTCATAATGGCCGCACAAAAGAGCAATATTATTAAGCTGTGAAAGCTCCTTGACGCGCTGCTGTGTTAGCGTTTTGCCCTGCGGAGTAAGGTAAATCAAATGCGGTTTTTCCCCTATTTGAGCGCAAAGCGACTGAAAGCAGTCATAAATAGGCTGTGCCTGCATTATCATTCCCATACCGCCGCCATATGGCTTATCATCAACCCTTCTGTGCTTATCGGCAGTATAATCGCGGATATCTATACAATTAATCTCAACCTTATTTGATTTTCTCGCTCTGCCGATAATTGATTCACTCATTACGGCTTCGCACATTTTGGGAAAAAGGGTAAGAATATCAATTCTCATCAAAAAGTCCTTTCATCGGTTTAATTCTTATAACCTTATATTCGGTATTAATTTCCTTTACTATATCGGGAGTTGCAGGAATAAGAGTATGCCTGCCCCAGGATTCGGTATCATATATGTCACACGAGCCGTAGTTGAGGACATCCACAACCTTACCGTATTCCTCCTCGGTATCAATATCGACGACATAACAACCGATTATATCGGCAATATAATTGGCATCATCATCAATTTTTGCATCGTCGCGGTTACCGTATAAAATCCTGCCCTTTATCTTCTCGGCGTCTTCAATGGAATTTATACCGTCAAATTTCAATATAGCCATATTCTTTTGAGCTCTGACTGAAATGAGCTTGAGCGGTTTTGCTCCGGCGTCATCAAGATAGAGAGTATCAAACTGCTTCAGATAATCTATATCGTCACACCAAAGAAGCATTTTAACCTCGCCCTTAATGCCGTGGGTATTATTAATCTTTCCAACCTCTAAATACTGCTTCATAAAATCACCGAATGTATTATATATTTTTTTACACCTTTTGGCAATAGGTATATATTTTCAAAAGCTTTACTGTTTCAAAGCAAAATAATAAATAATCGTCGGAAGTTCAAAAAAGTCGCGGCTTTCTGCTTTTATCCTCACCTTACAGGAGTCGGATTTATTTATTATTTTTACAAGCATATTTCTCTTAAAGGTATAACAAAAAAGAGTCGTTTTATAACGGCTCTTTAATGCTGTTTATTCAATTTCAACTGAAATTTTTGCATCGTTTCTTGTTGCTGCCGCACGCATTACAACGCGGATAGCCTTGGCAATTCTGCCCTGCTTACCGATTACACGGCCCATATCGTCCTCTGCTACATGAAGATGATAAACAGTTACGCCCTCTTCGTTCGGTTCGCTAACATCAACAGAAATTTTGTCAGGATTTTCAACTAAACCCTTTGTTATAGAAATTAACAAATCTTTCAAAGAAAACACCTCCTGTTTAAGCTTTGGTTGAAATATCAAAGATTAAAGGATGCCTTCTTTTTTGAGAATGCTCTTAACAGTGTCAGTAGGCTGTGCACCGTTGGCAATCCACTTCTTTGCCTTATCTGCGTCGATTTTAATTTCAGCAGGCTCAACCATAGTATTATATGTTCCGATTTCCTCAATGAAACGACCGTCACGGGGATATCTTGAATCTGCTACTACTACACGATAGAAAGGAGCCTTTTTTGCGCCCATACGGCGAAGTCTGATTTTTACTGCCATTTTAATTACCTCCAAAAATATATAAATTAATTTTTATTTTATCCAATCCAAAAAAGAATTTGGGTGAATACATTTTTTTAAAATCCGAAAGGATTATTTGAGCCGCCCATTTTGCCCATCATTTTTTCTGCCATTTCGGGATTAGCCTGCATCATTCGGCGCATCTTTTTGCTCATTTTGGGAGCGCCCTTTCCGCCGCCGAACTGCTTCATCATTTTCTGCATCTGTTTAAACTGGGCAAGAAGCTTATTAACATCCTCAACCTGCATTCCGCATCCTGCGGCAATTCTGCGCTTTCTTGACGGATTGATAATATCGGGATGAGCTCTTTCCTGTTTAGTCATTGAATAGATGATTGCTCTGAATCTGGTAAATGCTCCCTCGTCGATATCCTCGTCCTTGATTTTGCTTCCGATACCCGGAATCATTTTGATAGTATCCTTAATGCTTCCCATTCGTTCAAGCTGGTCAAACTGGTCGAGCAAATCGTTAAGGTCGAACTTATTTTTGGCAAGCTTTTTTTCAAGCTCTGCCGCCTTCTTTTCGTCAAGTGACTGCTCTGCTCTTTCAATAAAGGAAAGAACATCGCCCATACCGAGAATACGGGACGCCATTCTTGACGGGTGGAAGGTTTCGAGGTTGTCAAGCTTTTCACCTGTACCGACAAATTTAATCGGCTTTCCTGTAACTGCTCTGACTGAAAGAGCGGCACCGCCTCGGGTATCACCGTCAAGCTTTGTGAGAATAACGCCGTCAATACCGAGAGTTTCATTAAAGCTTTTTGCAACATTGACAGCGTCCTGACCGGTCATAGCATCAATTACGAGCAATATCTCGTGAGGATGAACGCTCGAACGGATATTTGTAAGCTCGGTCATAAGCTGTTCGTCAATATGCAGACGGCCTGCCGTATCAAGGAAAACATAATCATTGCCGTGGTCTTTTGCGTATTTGACAGCCTCCTCGGCAATATGAACAGGATTTTCATTTCCCATTTCAAAAACGGGAACGCCAACCTGCTCGCCGACAACCTGAAGCTGTTTGATAGCCGCCGGACGATATACATCGCAGGCTACGAGCAATGGTCTGTGGCCCTCTTTTTTAAGCTTAAGGGCAAGCTTTGCTGAATGAGTTGTTTTACCGCTTCCCTGCAGGCCGCACATCATTACGATTGTAGGCGGATGATTTGCAATTGCGAGCCTTGCTTCATTGCCGCCCATAAGCTCGGTGAGCTCTTCGTTAACTATTTTAATTACCATCTGACCCGGGGTCAGCGATTCCATAACATCGGCGCCGATAGCACGCTCGGTTACTTTGGCGGTAAATTCTTTTGATACCTTATAGTTAACATCAGCCTCAAGAAGCGCAAGGCGCACCTCACGCATTGCCTCTTTAACATCGGACTCTGTTAATTTGCCCTTGGCACGCAATTTTTTAAATGAATTTTCCAAGCGTTCGCTTAAGCCTTCAAATGCCAAGAAATCAACTCCTAACCTTCTTTAAGAAAAGAAGCAAGTGTTTTTATACGAGCAACATTATCGTTAATTTCACGGGAAAGAGAATGATTCAGATTATAGTCGTTAATAGCATCTGCGCATTTAATGATTTCGTCGACGCCTTTTGTCATCTCATTAAAGCGCTTTGCAAGACCGAGACGCTCCTCCATATCAAAAAGCTGCGCCTCCGCCCTTTTTATGGAATCTCTTACGCCCTGACGGGTAATGCCCTCGTTTTCAGCTATTTCGGAAAGAGAAAGGTCTTCTTCATAATAAAAAACAAGAAAATCATGCTGCTTTTGCGTAAGCATTTCGCCGTAAAAATCCAAAAGAAAAGGAATTTCAAGATTTTTTGCCACTATTTGACCTCTCCTTTCTGAAAAGATAATATGTATTTGTGTAAAGTAGTTAATCTTTACAGCGAGAGTTATTATACTAAAGACAGGGTTGCTTGTCAAGGAAAAAAGCAATAATATTTTTCAACAAAATTTTATCAAAAAGTATTGACACAATTTATAGTATAAAAAGCCTGAATGTTTACTAAATATTGCTTTTTCCGTTCAAAGCATTATACACATATGAATTGGTATAAAATATGGTTTTTATATTGACAAATTATACTAAAATATAATAAAATATTATAGTTCAAGCAATATTTGAACGGAGGTAAAAATAAAAAATGGAATTTTTAAACACTTTTACGGCTTTGTTTGAAAACTTCGGCAACATCACATGGCAAATGGTTGTAATGTGGATTGTCGGCGGAGTGCTTGTCTTTCTTGCCATAAAGAAAGAAATGGAGCCCACTCTTCTTCTTCCGATGGGCTTTGGAACAATCCTTGTTAACCTTCCTCTTTCCGGTGCTATTACTCAACCCGGTGTTCCCGAAGAAGGGCCTATCAGCGTACTTTTTGACGCAGGTATTTCAAACGAGCTGTTCCCGCTTTTACTGTTTATCGGTATCGGTGCAATGATTGACTTCGGTCCGCTTCTTAAAAATCCTTGGCTGATGCTTTTCGGCGCTGCCGCTCAATTCGGAATATTCCTTACATTCTTTGTTGCAGGGTTCTTCTTTGATATCAATGACGCGGCTTCAATTGCAATTATAGGCGCGGCAGACGGCCCAACATCAATTTTCGTTGCAAACGAGCTTCACTCAAAATATCTCGGTGCTATAATGGTTGCGGCATATTCCTACATGGCTCTTGTACCTATAATTCAGCCGCCTGTTATCAAGGCTGTTACAACTAAAAAAGAGCGTTTAATAAGAATGAAATACCGCGCAGGTGATGTTTCACAGACAACAAAAATCATATTCCCTGTTGTTGTAACTGCTGTTGCAGGTCTTGTTGCTCCTAAATCAGTTGCTCTTGTAGGCTTTTTGATGTTCGGTAACTTAATCCGTGAATGCGGTGTACTTAATCAATTATCGGAAACAGCGCAGAATGCTTTTGCAAATATTATTACAATACTCCTCGGTCTTACAGTTGCTTCAAGAATGTACTGGGCAGAATTTGTAAATATTCAGACAATTATGATTCTTGCTTTGGGTCTTGTAGCATTTATATTCGACACTGTCGGCGGTGTTTTATTTGCTAAATTAATCAATGTATTCTTGCCGAAGGACAAAAAGATTAACCCTATGATAGGCGCCGCAGGTATCTCGGCATTCCCTATGAGTGGACGAGTTGTAAATCAGATGGGACTCAAAGAGGATCCTCAAAACTTCCTTCTTATGTACTCAATCAGCGTAAATGTATCGGGTCAGATTGCTTCGGTTATTGCCGGAGGTCTTATCCTCACCCTTGTAGAGAAAATATAGGAGGAATAAAAAATGTTGGATTTATTTAATTTTCTTTCAATAACAATGGCAATTAACGCATCTTCTTGGAAAGAAACAATACCTGTAATGATTTTCGGCATGGTTGGAATTTTCCTTGTAATCGGTGTAATTATCATTGCAACATATCTTATCAACAAAGTCTTTTCCAAAAAGAAAAAGGACGATAAGGATAAATAAAAATCTGGTTTAACAGATAGAAAGGCTCAAGTTTTTTAAAACTTGAGCCTTTATTTTGTTATTTCAGCTTTGCTATTGTAACTCCGTTTTCGCCTTCGCCGTATTTTCCCAAACGGTATTCAGCGATATTCGGATGTGATTTAAGAAAATCCGTAACAGCCGATCTCAAGGCGCCTGTTCCCTTACCGTGAATTATTCTTATATCCTCAATATTATTTAAAACGCATTTATCAATGAAAAGTCCCAATTCGCCAATAGCCTCATCAACTGTATCCCCTCTTAAATCAAGCTCCGTTTTAACATCGGAATCTGCTCTTGAAGAAGTGCGGTAAACATTATGCTGTGCTTTTTTAGGCTTTTCCTTCGGCTTATCAATTATCATAATATCGGAAAGCTTAACCCTTGTTTTAAGAAGTCCCGATTTAACAAGAAGTCTGTCCGAAACCTCAACAACTTCTCCCTCTCCGATACCCTTGATTATTACTCTGTCACCCGGTACGGGGTCACGGGGAAGCTTATAGTCGTAATCCCAGTTTTCGGCAAGCTGTGCGGGATTAATCAGGTCGTCCATTTCACCCATTTGAGCTTTAACGGCGCGTCTTGTTTTTTTCGCTGTTTCAACGGCGTTGCTTTCCGTCTGTTCTTTCTTTATCTTTTCAAGCTCGAGGAGAAATTCAGATGATTTTCTTTTTGCGGCATCAATAAGCTTTTGCGCCTCGCGCTTTGCTTTATCAAGCTCACGCTTTTTAAGAGTTTCTATTTTATCCCTTTCGGATTGGGCTGAAGCCTGAATTTTTTTTGCCTTCTCGGTCATTTCCTCGGCAATTTTTCTTTCGTCCTCAAGCGCCTGTCTTGATTTTTCAAGCTCTTCAAGAACGGCTTCAAGAGAACGGCTTTCGGAGCCGACGATTTCTTTAGCTTTATCAACAACCGAGCGCTTCATTCCGAGATGCTCCGAAATTGCAAAGGCATTTGACCTGCCCGGAACGCCGATTAAAAGCCTGTATGTAGGCCTTAAGGTTTGGACATCAAACTCACAGCAGCCATTGATTACACCGACGGTTTCAAGTGCATAAGCTTTAAGCTCGGCATAATGCGTTGTTGCAGCGATAACAGCTCCCTTTTCACGCAGTTCTTCAATAATGGATACCGCAAGCGCCGCACCCTCAATAGGGTCGGTACCGGCTCCGAGCTCATCTATAAGAACAAGAGAATTATTATCCGCCTTATCCATAATATCAATGATATTAACCATATGCGAGGAAAAGGTTGAAAGCGACTGCGCAATGCTTTGCTCATCGCCGATATCAACGAGCACCTTGTCAAAAACAGATACCTTTGACATATCCGAAACAGGTATGAGCAAGCCGCACATGGTCATAAGAGTAAGCAGGCCGAGAGTTTTAAGAGATACTGTTTTACCGCCTGTATTGGGTCCGGTAATAACAAGCGTGTCATATCCTTCGCCGAGTGAAATATCGGTAGGAACAACTGTTTTCGGGTCTATCAGAGGATGGCGTGCCTTTTTCAGGCAAATAACGCCATCTTTATTGAGCATAGGCTTTGAAGCTTTCATTTTATACGCAAGGTGAGCCTTTGCAAAAATCAGATTAAGCATAACTGAGCTGTCATACGAATGCTTAATTGAATCGGCAAATTCGCCTGCCTCGGCGGAAAGCTCAAAAAGGATGCGCGCAATTTCATCTCTCTCCTTTCCTTGAAGCACCTTAATCTCATTGTTGGCATCAACAACAGAAGCAGGCTCTATAAACACCGTTGCACCTGTTGAAGATGTATCGTGCACAAGACCCGGAACATTTGCTCTGCACTCTGCTTTAACAGGCACTACAAATCTTCCGCTTCTTTGGGTTACAATAGCCTCCTGAAGGTACTGCTGATAATGGGAGGAATGTATCATTGAATCAAGCTTTTCACGGATTGAATTTTCCTTTGCTCTGATTTTTCGTCTTATATCATAAAGAGTATCGGAGGCTTTATCCGATATCTCCTCCTCATTAATAATACAGGTGAATATTTTTGTTTCGAGATATTTATTTACGGTGATACCGTCAAAGAAAAAATCAAGACTTGTTTTTACACCGCTACAATGACCGTGCCAGTCATCGAGAGTACGCATTGAGCGCAGGCAATATCCAATATCAAGCAGCTCTCTTTGATTAAGAGAACCTCCTGCCGATGCGCGGCGAAGCGGATTATTAACATTTTTAAGCCCCGAAAACGACGGCGCGCCGAAGCGTGCAAGAAGGGAAAACGCATCCTCGGTTTGGGTCAAACGGATTTCAACCTCCTGCATATCGGAGCTTGGCTTTAATGACCTTGCAAAATCCTTTGCGTCATCACAGGAGCACTCGTCTGCAAGCTTTTCCAATATTAAGTTTAACTCAAGGGTTTTATGATTTTTATTCATTAAATTATTCCTTTATAAAACTCTAATGTGGGTAATTTTTTCTGTATTCTTGACAGGACATACTTTTCGCTTATCTGCGAAAGCAAATCAAGATTTTCTTCATTCAGACTAAATGAATATATTTTTTTAGGCTCTGTAAGGCATATAAAACGGATTGCCGTTATGACATTTTTCGGGCATGGAGTTGCACCTGCTTTTTGACAGTTTTCGCAATAAATACATCCGTCGAGGGTATCAAAAAACATTAAATCGGTTTCGTATGTTGCGCAATTGGCGCAGGCAAGTATGCTCGGCATATAACCGCCTAAAGAAACAAGCCTCAACTCAACAGCGGATTTGATTATTCTTATATCCTTATTGCTGTTGCATAGGAGATGCAGGGCGTTCAAAAGGACAGAGAGCATTTCGCCTGCAGGCTGCTCCTCCTCGCCGAATTCATAAGCAAGCTGGGCAAAATACTGCGCCGCGGCGAGGCGGACAATATCCTTTCTTAAATCAAAAAACACTTCTATCGGAGAAGCATTATCAACAACAAAGGCATCTCTTCCTCTATACAGTGAAAAATCGGAATAAGCAAAAAGCGAGGTCGAAGAGGAAAGACGGTTTTTCATCTGCTTTGCTCCTCTTACAAACGCTCTTACCAAGCCGTAATCAGCAGTAAGGAGAGTAACTAAACGGTCACTCTCCCCTATTGTCTGCTCTCTTATTACTAAACCCTTGGTTGAAGTCGTCATTCTCTTTTGCCTTTTCGTTTTCTTTATATTTTAAATAATCCTCAATACTTCCCGTATTGCAGAAATCAGTCCAACTGTTATCTTTCATTTAAAACACCACCAAAGATATTGTATCCTATGGTGGTGAATAAAATTTGTGCCATATTAATCCAATCCGAAATTGTGGATAAGACCCTCTCTGTTTCGCCAGTCAAGCTTAACCTTAACCCAGCAGTGAAGATTAACCTTTATTCCGAAAAATTTTTCCAAATCCTGCCTTGCAAAGGTTGAAACCTTTTTAAGCATAGCTCCGTTTTTGCCGATTACCATTCCCTTATGGCTTTCCTTTTCGCAATATATTGTTGCCTCAATATCAAGTATATCTTTATCCTGACGCTCTCTCATTTTCTCAACCGCAACGGCAATACCGTGAGGAACCTCTTTATCCATAAGCCTTAATATTTTTTCTCTGATAATCTCTGCCGCAAGAACTCTTTCGGGCTGGTCGGTCAGGGTATCATCGGGGAAAAAGTGAGGGGACTCAAACGCTGTTTTTTCGAGCTCGTCTACAAGCTCGTCAACATTATCTCCCTCGGTTGCGGATATGGGAACAACAGCAGTAAAATCATATTTTGAATTGAGATATACTATTCTGTTTAAAAGCTCCTGCTTATCCTTAATCATATCAATTTTATTTATGGCAAGGATAACGGGCATTTTCTGTTTTTCAAACATTTTAATAAGCTGAAGCTCCTGCTCGTTGAGCTCGCCTCTCGGCTCCGTTAAAAACAGGCAGGCGTCAACGCCTCCGATAGAATCTCCTACCGCCTCGTTCATCTTTTCGCCGAGCTTATTATGTGCCTTATGAAATCCGGGTGTATCGGTAAAGACAAGCTGCGTTTCTCCCTTTGTAAGAACACCCATAATTTTTGTTCTGGTAGTTTGCGGTTTAGAAGATACAATCGCTATTTTCTGTCCTAAAATTTTATTCAGCAGTGAGGATTTTCCGACATTCGGCTTTCCGACAATTGCTATAAATGCAGTTTTTGACATTATTCGTCACCCATATAGTAACTGTTATCTCTTTTTAATCCAATCTTTGTGAGAACAGTTTCTTCCTTTTCTCTCATATGTACCTCCTCGAGACCGCCGTTTTCATGGTCATAGCCGAGAAGATGAAGCATTGAGTGAACAGTTAAAAAGCCTATTTCTCTTTGAAGAGGATGGTTATAAAGTTCTGCCTGCTCGAATGCCTTTTCCATAGAGATAACTATATCGCCTAAAATCTTTGCACCGCTGTCACGGTTAATATCATAAACACCGTTTTCGCCCATAGGAAACGACAACACATCTGTTTCCCTGTCAATATTGCGGTAGGCAGAATTAAGCTCTTTTATCTGCTCATTATCAACAAATCTGACACTTACCTCTGCCGAACCCTCAAAGCCCTCAAGCTCGAGAACAGCATGGCAGCAGCGTCTTATTAACATTCTGATGCCTGTAGGCACCTTAACTGCCTTTTGGTCATTAGAGATGATAACTTTTACAGAATCCATTATTTTTTCTTCTCCTCTTCGTATTTTTCATACGCATTTACAATATCCTGAACAAGCCTGTGCCTTACAACATCCTTTTGATTGAGCTTACACATAGCTATGTCGTCAACATCTTTTAAAATTCTCATTACCTTTTTCAGGCCTGATTTTTTACCGTCGGGCAAATCTATTTGCGTTATATCTCCGGTAACTACCATTTTTGAACGAAAGCCAAGTCGCGTTAAAAACATCTTCATCTGCTCGGGTGTAGTATTCTGCGCCTCGTCAAGTATTATAAAGCTGTCGTCAAGCGTTCTTCCGCGCATATATGCAAGAGGGGCAACCTCTATTGCGCCTCTTTCCTGGTATTTTTGAAAATTCTCTGCTCCTAGCATATCAAAAAGAGCGTCATAAAGAGGACGCAGATAAGGGTCTACCTTGCTCTGCAAATCTCCGGGCAGAAATCCGAGCTTTTCTCCTGCCTCAACAGCAGGCCTTGTGAGAATTATTCTATTAACCTCTTTTGCTCTGAAGGCGGTAACCGCCATTGCTACGGCAAGATAAGTTTTACCCGTGCCGGCAGGACCTATTCCGAAGGTTATAATATTATTGCGAATTGCTTCGCAGTACCTTTTCTGACCGAGAGTTTTCGGCTTAACCGGTCTGCCCTTTGAGGTTATGCAAACAGAGTCGGAGGTCATTGAATTGAGCTTATCCTCGTTGCCCTCATTAACAAGTGAAATAACATACCTTACATTCTGCTCGGTCAGGCTTTCACCCTTGCCTATCATAACAAGAAGCGAATTGAGCGCTCTTACGGCGTTAGAAACATTTTCCGCATCGCCGACGACCTTAATATCGGAGCCTCTTGATATTATTGAAACTCCGTATTCTCTTTCTATTAACTTTACATTTTCGTCAAAGCTTCCGAAAAGGCTTACAGCCTGGTCAATAGCTTCAAACTGAATTACCTGTTCAGTCATTATTCATCTCAACTTTTATCTTTTCTATTCTTCGCTCGTCAACCTCAAGCACTATAAAGGTCATATTGCCGTAGGTTACCGACTCGTTTTCGCCTGTCGGAAGAAAGCCCAAAAGGCTTATTACAAAGCCTGCAAGGGTATCATAATCGCCCTCGGGGAATTCAACGCCGAGTATCTTTTGAACATCGTCAATATCCGTAACACCGTCAAAGGTATATGTTTTTTCGTCTATTTGGGTAACATTTTCCTCTTCAGCGTCATCATATTCATCACGGATATTACCTACAATGCTCTCAAGAATATCCTCCATCGTAACAAGGCCTGCCGTACCGCCGTACTCATCAACAACAATTGCGAGGAGAATACGCGTTTCCGTCATCTGGGCAAAAAGCTTGCCGCACGGAATAGTTTCCGGTACAAAAAGCGGTTCACGGACATAATCGGATATTTTTTCGTCGGGAGATATTTTTGTACCGACAAATTTAAGCAAATCCTTTACATATATTATGCCGCAAATATCGTCAAGATCCTCTCTGTAAACAGGAATTCTTGACCTGCCTCCCTCGATTGCAAGCTTTACAACATCCTCAAGGGAATCACTTTGCTCAACTGCATCGATATCGGTTCGGTGAGTCATAATATCACCGGCGTTTAAATCGTCAAACTCGAAAATATTATTAATCATTTCCCTTTGATTTTTTTCAAGCTCGCCGACCTGTTCATCGCCCTCAACCAATTGCTTAATTTCCTCTTCGGTTGAACTTTCTTTTTTAAACAGTTTCAGTAGACCACTGCCCATACAGGCGCATCCCTCCGTATATAATTATATTTTGCACTATTATATAATAAAATATTTAATTTGTAAAGTCTTATAGTTTATGTTATAATTTTCAGCGGTGGTAATATGTCAGACCTTATTAAAGAAGAAAATGTTTGGAATATACTGAAAAGCGACGCCAAGCCTGTTGTTGTTTACGGAATGGGCAACGGCGCCCAACGGATAATTGATACATTAAAGCAATACCGTATAGAAGTCAGCGATATCTTTGCGAGTGATGAATTTGTAAGAGGTCATTCCTTTTTGGGCTACAAGGTAATGAAATACAGTGAAATCTGCCGGAAATACAGTGATTTCAATGTTGTGCTTGCTTTTGCTACAAGAATTGACAGCGTTATAGAAAATATCAAAAAAATTAATAGAGAGCACAAGGTATTTGCGCCCGATGTTCCTGTTGCAGGAGGAGGTCTTTTTACAAAAGAATATGTTGCCGAAAACGAAAAGGACTTTGAATTTATATATAACCGTCTTGCCGATGACGAGAGCAAAAGAATTTACCGTGACATTATAAATTTTAAAATAAGCGGAAAAATTGATTATCTCA
This sequence comes from Eubacterium sp., assembly GCA_051881215.1. Taxonomy (GTDB): domain Bacteria; phylum Bacillota; class Clostridia; order Oscillospirales; family Acutalibacteraceae; genus Eubacterium_R. The sequence goes on from JBJEPL010000140.1 coordinate 12,996, forward strand.
TTAACAGCTTTTGCGATAAAAATGAAATATACCGCGATATTCTTAAGCTTAACGATAATGAAACGATTGTTGATTTAGGAGCATATGACGGAGATACGATAAGGGAATTTACCGAATTCACCGACGGAAAATACAAAAAAATCATTGCGCTTGAGCCTGATGAAAAAAATTTCAGAAAGCTTTGTAAAAACACCGAACAGATGGATAATATTGAGCTTCACAATATGGGCGCATGGGACAGAGAGGACACGCTTATTTTTGCTAAAAAGGCAGGGAGAAATTCTAAAATTTCGGCGCAGGGGATCCCTGTTAAGGTTACAGACATTGATACGCTTATAAACGAGCCTGTTACAATGATAAAAATGGATATTGAGGGAAGTGAGCTCAAGGCGCTTTGCGGATGTGAAAAAACAATTAAAAAATATAATCCGAAGCTTTACATATGTGCTTATCACCGAAACGAGGATTTGTTTGCCATCGGTAAAAAAATTCTTGAGCTAAACGATAATTACAGGCTGTATTTTCGCCACAGCAAATATATTCCCGCATGGGAAAGTAATTT
>JBJEPL010000141.1:0-13511 GCA_051881215.1 Eubacterium sp.
ACAGCTCCCACTCGTAAGAAAACGAAATTCAGTTCCATTTCTCGAAGTCTGCCGGCGTGTAGAAATTTATTGCTTGAATCTTTTCTACACGCTGAAGGACGCTGTTAAAAACAGCGTCCTTTTTTCTTCGTATTTATACATTATATGTCATCAGAGTTTGGAAGAACTGCGTTGTTAAAAACTGCTTTTGATATGAGGTTTCAAAGCCTTCACTGCTCATAAAATCAAGCAGTCGCTTTGAAAAGGTTTCATAAACAACGGCAAAATTCTTCTCCTTTGAATGCTCTTTTATTTCACGCACAAGTGCTTTTATTTCATCGGGATTATTGTCAACCGAGCCGTAAAGCGTAAGAATTCTTGTTTCAACCGTTTGAGGAACGATGATTGCTGTAATGTTTTCAACCGTTTCCCTGTGAAGAAAAATTCGGTGTGAATTTCTGTCAACTTTCATTTTCATTGCGTTTTTGCCTGAAAATTTATACTCAAACGCATGAATGTTTACGAGCGTTGCCACCGTAGATTTTGTATCGGAAACATAAAGCTCTCCGAACTTTGACCAGTTGTATAAATAATAATCGAGAAAATTATTAATGAATTTTTCACGCCTTGATTTTTCAGGGCAGTAGAACATAAAAAGAGGATGGGAAACAAGCTGAGGTATAAGATTGCTTTTTATGATACTTACATCTTTATTCGTTATTGCTTCAAGCTTCATATTAAACACCTATAAAATCATACATATATAAATCATACACATATATGATATTTTAAATAAAAATACTGTCAGTAAACAAATTATTAACTGTTTTTTAATTCTTTGGATTTTTTCAGATTGCTATAGACTGCTGTAAACATAATTACGGCTGCAGCTATGCAGGCAAAATCCGCCGCAGGCTGTGCCCATATAATTCCCTCGATGCCGACGGCACTGTTGAGAATAAAGAGAAGCGGAATATAAATAAGCCCCTGCCTGCCGACTGAAAGAAACAGACTCTGAAAGCCCTTTCCCATTCCCTGAAAGGAGAAATTGAGCACAAACATAATTCCGATAAGCGGTCCCGAGGACATAAGCGCCAAAAGCATTTTAACACCGTAGCTGATAACTTCGGGGTCGTTGATAAACATTTGAATAACGCTGTTCTTAAACAGCATATAAAATACTGTCATTACAGTTCCTATTACAATGTTGCAAATAATGCTGAAAAATATAACCTTTTTCATACGGCTGTATTTTTTTGCGCCGTAGCAGTAGCCTACTATCGGCTGAATTCCCTGCGCAAGACCGAGCTGAAGCATAACAACAAGCATATTTGCCTTCATTGCAACTCCCATTGCCGCAACCGCCGCGTCGCCGTATTTTGCAAGAAAAATATTTACAACAATATTTGAAATGCTCATAAGAAGATTGTTAAGAGAAGCAGGAAGCCCTACATTGATAACGCCCTTTGCTATGCCCTTTCTGAATGAAAAACGCTTTGGCGTTATTGATAAAATCGAATTGCCCCTTAAAAAGTATATGAGAAAGAACAAAACCGTTACAATATTGCCGATAACAGTTGCGATTGCCGCGCCTGCTACGCCCATACCGAAGCCAAACGGCAGATTGAAGCCGAAAAGCCTGTCACCGCTGTTCAATATAAAAATCGGGTCAAGAACAATATTGACAATCTGACCGATAACCATACCGAACATTGATGTTTTTGCGGCTCCCTCGCCTCTTACAATATTGCCTGCCATTATGGCGGTAATGATAAACGGCGAGCCCAAGGCAATCCATTTTAAATAATCCTGCGCAAAATCTATTGTATTATCCGAAGCGCCCACCGCATAAAGAAGCGGCTTTTTGAAAATCAGAAAAATAATTCCGAGAATAAAGCCCGCCGCAATCGAGCTGTAAACGCAAAAGGAGCTGATGGCTTTTACCCTGTCCTTTTTTCCCTCGCCGAGGCTTCTGCTGATAAAAGCACAGCCGCCCACGCCGAAAAGATTGCCTACTGCCAAATTAAGCAGAAAAAGCGGCATTGAAACGGAAACGGCGGCAACCTGATTTGAATCGCCCGTCTGGCCTACAAAAAATGTGTCTGCAAGATTATATATAATATTGATAAGCATTCCGAGCATACTCGGAAGCGCCATTGCCCCAACGGCTTTGGGCACGGAATAGTTTTCAAATATTCTTATATTATCTCTCACTGATTATTTTCAATCCTCTCTGAAATTTTAACAAAATCATCCATAGTTAAGTTTTCGGCTCTGACATTTGTGTCTATATTTAGCTGACCGAATATCTCGGTTAATCTGCCTTTTGGTATTCCCATTGTGTTCGCAATGCTGTTAAGCGCTGTTTTGCGCCTTTGGGCAAAAGCACATTTGACAAGCGTGAAAAACCGTTTTTTGTTTTTAAGCTCGTATTCCTTTTCCTTTCGGATTTCAAGCCTGATAACAACGCTGTCAACCTTCGGGCTCGGCATAAAGCTTTCTCTGCCCACCTCAAAAAGCACACTGCTTTTTGCGTAATAATTTACGGCAACGGTAACTGCTCCGCCCTCTCTTGAGCCAACCTGCGCGCAAAGCCTTTCTCCTGCTTCCTTTTGAACCATTACAACAATTTCGTCAATTGCAAGCTCGCTTTCAAGAATCGTCATTATAACGGGGGAGGTTATATAATACGGAAGATTTGCACACACCTTTACGGATTTAAAGCCCTTGAATTTTTCTTCAATTAAAGCCTTTAGGTCAAGCTTCATTATATCTGCGTTAATAAGCTCAAGATTGTCGCACTGCGCCAGAGTTTCCTCCAAAACAGGAAAAAGCCTTTTGTCAAGCTCGATTGCAACAACCCTTCCGGCAACCGCGCAAAGCTCTTTGGTAAGAACTCCGATACCCGGCCCGATTTCAATAACACCCGTGCTTTCATCTGCGTTAAGCTGATGAGCCATATTCGGGCAGACCTCGGGGTTAATCAGAAAATTCTGACCGAGCGCCTTTGAAAACGAGAAGCCGTATTTAGTCAATATTCTCTTTACGGTATTATAATCATATAAGTCCATAATTTTTATACCTCTGTTTATTTCGGGTTATTTTAACACATTAACATATAATTTACAATATAAAACTTGACTTTTAGTTAACTTATGCTAAAATATCTTTTAGTCGACTATCGTTAGTCGGCTAAATTAACAAAAAGGATTAATGGAAATGGGATGTAACAATCATAAATGTCCCCCGCCCAAGGGTATGATAGGGCCGAGAATAAATTATCTGTCAAAGCATATGAGAAAGGCGTTTAATCAGGCGCTTGCCGAGCAGGGCTTGTTTTCGGGCCAGCAGGATATACTTTTTACAATTATCGAAAACGAGGGTATAACTCCTGGCGAGCTTGCAAAACAGCTCGGTATTGCCGTTGCCACCGCCTCGGTATCCGTCAAAAGAATGGAAAAGGCAGGCTTTATTATTAAAAAAGCCGATAAATCCGACGCGAGAATAGCGCGCCTTTATCCCACCGAAAAGGCAAAGCAGGCGCCGGAGAATATTAAGCGTAAAATGGATTCTCTTGAGGACATACTGAAAAAGGGTATGACTGATCAAGAGGCTGAAGCATTATCCTCTCTGCTTGAAAGGGCTATACAAAATATGGAAGGAGATATGAGTGAAAAATGATTAAAAAGCTTATGAAATATATGAAAGGCTTGTGGCTTCTTGCACTTGCAAGTGCCTGCGGAATGATTATTGAAGCAATCTGCGAGCTTGCAATGCCGTCGATTGCCAATATGGTTTACAACCGTGTTTCGGCTGATGATGCCGGCGCCGATTTAAAGGGCTATGTAATTAAAATCGGTCTGGCGATGCTTGCGCTTGCTGTTTTAGGTCTTTGCGGCGGACTTGTAACGATGAAATCCTCGTCGGTTGTTGCACAGAAGTTTTCATATAGGTTAAGAAAAGATTTATATTCAAAGGTAAGTGATTTCTCTTTCAGTAATATCGACCGTTTTTCAACGGCATCGCTCACTACAAGAATAACAAATGATGTAACGATGCTTCAGAATACCGTGATGATGTGCTTGAGAATGCTCGTGCGTGCACCTGCGCTTTTGATTGTATCAGCCGCGTTTGCGTTCTCAATTAATGCGAAGCTGTCGTTAATCCTTGTATTTATGCTTCCGGTAATTCTTGTTATCGTTGTTCTTATACTTAAATTCGGATTCCCGATGTTCCAGAAAATGCAGAAAAAGCTTGATACCGTCAACAGGGTTGTTCAGGAAAATCTTATCGGTATCAGAGTAGTTAAGGCATTCGTAAGAGAGGATAGGGAAAAGGAGAAGTTTCATAACGCGTCCGACGACCTTGCAAGGCAGGGCTCAAAGGCAGCAGGTATGGTAGTTACCGTTATGCCTATTATGATGCTTATGATGAACATAGTAATTGTTTATATCTATTATAAGGGAGCAAACGACGCTGCCGCAGGTCTTATGGATGTTGGTCAGATATCGGTTTTATCGTCGTATATCATTCAGGTTCTTATGAATATAATGATGGTTTCAATGTTTCTTTTACAGCTCACAAGAGCAAAGGCATGCGGCGACCGTGTTGTTGAGGTGCTTGATACCGAGATTGATATTAAAAATCCCGAAAATCCTTATGTTCCGCAGGCTCCGAAGGGAGAAATCGAATTCAGAAATGTTGATTTCGGATATCACAGCGGTGATAAGGTTCTTGAGGATATCAGCTTTACCGCAAAGCCGGGAAGCATTGTAGGAATAATAGGCTCAACCGGCTGCGGAAAATCAAGCCTTGTCAGTCTTATTCCGCGTCTTTATGATGTTACCGGCGGCGAGGTTTTGGTCGACGGAGTAGATGTTAGGGATTATGATATTGCGGCGCTTCGCGATTTGACGGGCGTTGTGCTTCAGAAGAATGTTCTTTTCTCCGGAACGATAAAGGATAATATCCGCTGGGGTAAATCGGGCGCTACGGATGAAGAAATAATCTCTGCCTGCAAGGCTGCGCAGGCTCATGATTTTATTATGGAGCAGCCAAACGGATATGATACGGACCTTTCGCAGGGCGGCCTTAATTTGTCGGGCGGTCAAAAGCAAAGGCTTTGTATCGCAAGGGCTATGATTAAAAATCCCAAAATCCTTATTCTTGATGACTCAACCTCTGCGGTTGATACCGCTACGGAGGCTAAAATCAGAGAGAGCTTTTATACCAAGCTCAAGGATACAACGGTTATTATAATTGCCCAGAGAATTTCCTCCGTTAAAGACGCCGATGAGATAATCGTTCTTGACGAAGGAAAAATTAACGGAATAGGAAACCACGACGAGCTTATGCAGTCGTGTGAAATTTATCAGGAAATCTGTAAAACACAGCAGAAAGGGGTGCTTGAATAATGCCTCCTATGGGACCTCCGGGAAAAGGAAGAAACAATAATGTTCAAAAGCCGAAAAACGCTAAAAAAACCTTCTCCCGAATTTTAGAATATATAGGCAAAAATAAAGCGCTTTTATTCGTTGTTTTGCTGATGCTCGTTTTAAGCACTCTTTGCTCAACAGGCGCCTCCTACTGGCTCAAGCCGATACTTGATGATGTTGAGGGCGCTATCAAAGCAGGCAATTTTGCCACCGAGGGAATTCGTCAGCTTCTTATCAACCTTGCCATAGTGTCGCTGTTTTATATTGGCGCTTCGCTTTTTTCATTTATTCAGTCGAGAATAATGGTTTCGGTTGCCTACAAAACAACGAATATCATCAGAAAGGATTTGTTTGACCATCTTCAAACGCTTCCTTTAAAATATTTTGACTCTAAAACACACGGCGAAATAATGAGCCGTTTTACAAACGATGTTGATAATATACAAATGATGCTTGAGCAAACGATTGTTCAGCTTGTATCATCTGTATTTTCCTTTATCAGTATTGTCACAATGATGATTGTGTTAAAATGGCAGCTGTTTCTTGTTGCGCTCGTATTTCTTGTGATAATGATTGTAAATTCTCTGAATATTGCAAAGCACACAAGAAAGTATTTCAAGGCGCAGCAGGCGGCGCTCGGTGCAATGAACGGAAATATTGAAGAAACGATTGAGGGTATGAAGGTCGTTAAGGTTTTCAACCATGAGCAGCAGGCAAAAGCCGAATTTGACGAGCTTAACTCAAAATACCGCACCGTTGCTACAAACGCAAACTTCTATTCGGGCATTATGGGCCCGTGCTCAACGGGTATAAACAATGCCCTTTATGCAACAATTACTCTGCTCGGCGGAATTCTTGTTTTATCAAACTCGCTCGGCATAGGAACCTTCTTCACATTTTTAAGCTATACAAAGCAGTTCAGACAGCCGATTGACCAAATTATGAACCAGATGAATAATATATTCTCTGCTCTTGCAGGCGCCGAACGCGTGTTTGAGATTATGGATATGACTGAAGAGGTCGACGAAGGAACGGTTACCCTTGAGGAAATTCACACCGATGAGGGCAAAAAATGGTTCTGGATTGACGGCGATAGGAGAATACCTGTTGAGGGCAAGGTCGTTTTTGAAAATGTTACCTTCTCTTATGTTGAGGATAAGACCGTTCTCAAAAACATTAATCTGTACGCAAAGCCGGGGCAGAAGATTGCGTTTGTCGGCTCAACGGGAGCCGGTAAAACGACAATAACCAACCTTATCAACCGCTTTTATGATGTTCAGGAGGGTACTATTACCTATGACGGAATAGATATCAAACGAATTAAAAAGGACGATCTTCGCCACTCGCTTGCAATGGTGCTTCAGGATACGCATCTGTTTACGGGCACGGTTATGGATAATATCCGTTACGGCAGGCTTGACGCTACCGACGAGGAATGCATTGAAGCGGCAAAGCTTGCTTCGGCTCACTCCTTTATAAGGCATCTTGAGAATGGCTATGATACCCAAATTACAGGCGACGGCGCAAATCTTTCGCAGGGTCAGCGTCAGCTTCTTGCTATTGCCCGTGCCGCTGTTGCAGACCCGCCTGTTATGATACTCGATGAGGCAACCTCTTCGATTGATACGAGAACTGAGCTTCATATTGAGCACGGTATGGATAGGCTTATGGTAGGAAGAACGGTATTTGTTATTGCCCACCGACTTTCCACTGTCCGAAATTCAAATGCAATTATGGTCCTTGAAAACGGCGAAATAATCGAGCGCGGCGACCACGACGACCTTATTGCCCAAAAGGGCAGATATTATGAGCTTTGCACGGGAAAGGCAAAGTTAAGTTAAAATTTATATTGTGTAAATTTGACCGGTTTTTCAAAAAAAAATACAATCGGTTGGGGTTTCAAAAGCAGAAAATGAGTTTTTACGCTTAATAATATAAAAAAGTACTTTACAATTAAATATTTTGGTGTTATAATTCAATTAAATTATTGCGTGTAGATTTTTATTTCACAAATTTATAATGAGGTGCTTGATATGAAAAAGATTATATCTGTTTTAATGGCTGTTATAATGGCAATGTCTGTTTTTGCTGTTACTATGGTTCCTGCTATGGCAGCTGACGATGTTCTCAGCCCAACCGCAACCACTGCAGCAAATAAAAAGCCTACTCTTATGGTTAACGGCCAGGTAACTACAACCGACATCATTTATTCTCCCGATGCAACCAATTCTGCAAAGATTACCTTCACATACAAGGGCGAAGGTACTTTAACAGGCTGGGAAACAAATCTTGAGGATTTAGGCCTTGTTGAAGGCGTTGATTATGAGATTACCTATAATGACGACGGTTCTCTCACTATTGAGTTTATCAGTGAAGATGCTCTTGACGCTTGGAATAACGGCGAAGTAACAGTTAACGCTGTTGTTGAGTTTGACGAAGACGAAACAACAACAAAAGCAAGCGAGAAAACAACTGCTACAACCACAAAGAAGAACGAATCTTCAAAATCTCCTGATACAGGCGCTTCTTCATCAGTAGTTGCAGGTGCAGTTGCTGTTGCAGGTGCAGGCATTGCAGTTCTTGCGGCTGTAAAAAAGAGAGAAGCTGAATAATCTCTGCTGAAAATACGGTTTTAAAGGCCTGTTTGCCTATGGTAAACAGGTCTTTTTAATGCAGGCAAAGTAGGGGTGGAGCACTTTGGAACAAGATAATAACGAGTCAAAAAACAAAAAAAGAATAAAGCTCATTCTGCTGTTTATTATAGTGTTCGTTGTAATATTCTGCGGAATATATGCTGCCACTTTATTATATAATCGTTTAAATTCTCAACCTCCTGAGGAATCAACAGGCACTACAGCCTCTTCTTCGGTTGGGGATACTGAAAAAGCAATTGAAAATCCGATTGATTTTCAAACGCTTCAGCAGGGCAACGATGAAATATACGCGTGGATAAAAATTGACGGCACAAAGGTCGACTATCCTATTGTTCAAAATGAGTCGGACGACAGCTTTTATCTCAAGCATAAGGCGGAGGATAAGAGCTGGTCTGCAAGCGGAGCAATTTATACGGAGCTTGTAAACAATAAAAACTTTAACGACCCGATAACCGTTATTTACGGTCATAACGGCTACAGCGATACGATGTTCACAACGCTTCATTATTTTGAAAAAACGGATTTCTTTGAAAGCCACCCGTATTTTTATATTTACACCCCAAAAAGCAGATTAACTTATCAGGTTATTTCCGCTTTTAAATACGATGACCGTCATATTATGAATTCGTTTTTCTTCGCCGATGCAACGGAGCTTGACGAGTTCCAGAAAATGCTTCAAAATCCGGTTTCTGCACTGAAAAATGTCAGAACCGAGCTTGATACGCAGATTAACAGTTCAAGCAAAATTGTTATTCTTTCAACCTGTATAACAAATCAAAAAAGTAACAGATATCTTGTTTGCGGAGTATTAGTAAAAGATGAAAAGACCTATTGACCCAAACCTTGAAAATTTAACAGAGGACGATTTTATTCTTGATGCCGATGTAGTCAACAGCAACAAGGAAATGCGCTTTGCACAGGAGCCTGAACCAAAGCCTGTCGAAGAGCCGAATTTTGTCGTAACTCATGCCAAGGAATCCTCGAATTTGGCTGATTACCACGCTTCGGATAAGCACAGAAGCCTTACCCAAAAGGAAAGCTTTAATCTTGATGAGGAGGCAAAGACGCCCCATTCTTCGTCAAGCCATCATCACCATTCCTCCTCGTCATCGGGCAGTCATTCCTCCTCGTCGCATCATTCTTCTTCGGGCTCATCGCATCATTCTTCTTCGGGCTCATCGCATCATTCTTCTTCGGGCTCATCGCATCATTCTTCTTCGGGCTCGTCGCATCATTCTTCTTCGGGCTCATCGCATCATTCTTCTTCGAGCTCGTCGCATCATTCTTCTTCGAGCTCGTCGCATCACAGCAGCAGTAAAAAGAAAAAGCTCTCAACTGCCGCTAAAATTGCGATTACCGTTTTAATAATACTTCTTCTTTTCATTTTTGCCGTTGTTGGAACCTTTATTTTCCTTGAGGCAAAGGGAAAAAGCGATATGAAAACGGTAACAGCCGATGCCGAATATGAAGAAATAATTGAGTATAACGGACATAGATACAAGTATAATGACGATATAATTTCAATCGCCTTTATCGGTGTTGATAAAAGAGATTTAGGCCTTGAAAACGGCGTTGTAGGTACTGCCGGACAGGCTGACGCGGATATTATTTTAACAGTCAATACCTCAACCGGAAGGGCAAAGGCGCTCGCCGTTCCCCGTGATACAATGGTTGATGTTGACCTCTATTCGGAAAACAATATTTTCCTGCGCACCGAAAATATGCAGCTTTGCTTGAGCTACGCTTACGGAAACGGTAAGGATACTTCGGCAACCAATGTTACCACCTCCTTAAGCCGTATTCTCTATAATGTTCCGATTAATAAATATTTTGCGCTTGACCTTAACGGTATTGCCCCGATTAACGACGCAATCGGCGGAGTTACGCTTACCTCTCTTTATGATTTCAGCAATGTTGATATAAAGAAAGGGCAGACCGTTCATCTTGAAGGAGATCTTACAGAGGCTTATGTAAGAACCCGTGAGCTTGACAATGTTGAAGCGTCGCTCAACAGAACAGCCCGTCAGGTGCAGTATATCAAAGCGTTTGCGGCGCAGCTTCTTCCTGCGGTTACAAGCGATTTCAGTGTAATCAGCAAGCTTTACAATACCGCGGCTGATTACAGCACAACAAATATTTCCCTTTCGAATGCAACCTATCTTGCTTCGCTGATGCTTTCAAAGGGCATTACCGATTTTGAAACCCAAACCCTTGAGGGCGAGATGAAGCAGAGCACAAACGAGCAGTATCAGGATTTTGTTTATGCGGAATTTTATCCCGACCAAGATAAACTGCTTGAAACAGTGCTTGATATCTTCTATGAGAAGGTCGATTAATTTATCAATTATTGTTCAATAAACATAATATAAGGAGCTTTAGTTATGAACAACGAAACTAAAAAAATGCTCGCTTCTTATGCAACCAAAATAAGAATGGGCATAATCGAAAGCACCTACGGTGCAAAGGCAGGCCATCCGGGCGGAAGCTTATCCTCGGCGGATTTCTTCGCGTATCTCTATTTCAATGAAATGAGAGTTGACCCGAAAAATCCGAAAATGGAAAACAGAGACAGGTTTGTTCTCTCAAAGGGTCACTGCGCCCCGGGTCTTTACAGCGCATTGGCATATAAAGGCTTTTTCCCTGTAGAGGATTTGCCTACCCTTCGCCATATTGGTTCATATCTTCAGGGACACCCGAATATGAATACCGTTCCCGGAATTGATATGTCAACAGGCTCTCTCGGTCAGGGCATCAGCGCCGCAGTCGGAATGGCAAAGGGTGCTAAATATATCGGCAACGACGATATAAATGTTTATACTCTTCTCGGAGACGGCGAAATCGAAGAGGGTCAGGTTTGGGAGGCTATGATGTTTGCTTCTCATTACGGACTTGACAATCTCTGCGTTTTCATTGACTACAACGGCCTTCAGATTGACGGTCCTTGTGAAGAGGTAATGAGCGCACAGCCGATTGACGAAAAGCTTAAGGCGTTCGGCTTTGAGGTAATGGTTATTGACGGCAATGATTTTGACGAGCTTGAAAAGGCTTTCAATGCTTTTCATAATACAAAGGGCAAGCCTTTCGGAGTTATAATGAAAACGGTTAAGGGCAAGGGTGTATCCTATATGGAAAATCAGGTGGGCTGGCACGGCAAAGCCCCTAATACCGAGGAATACGAAATCGCAATGAGTGAGCTTAAATCAAAGCTTGCAGAGATTGAGGAGGCGTAATTATGGCAGAGATTAAAAAAATTGCTACGCGTGACAGCTATGGTAACGCTTTAAAGGAGCTTGCGGCAGGCGGAGCCGATAACCTTGTTGTTCTTGACGCCGACCTTTCTGCGGCTACAAAAACAGGAATATTTAAAAAGGAATATCCTGACCGCCATATAAACTGCGGTATCGCAGAGGCAAATATGATGTGCGTTGCTGCCGGAATGAGCACAATGGGTCTTGTTCCTTTCGCATCGAGCTTTGCAATGTTTGCGGCAGGAAGAGCCTTCGAGCAGGTAAGAAATACTATAGGCTATCCTCACCTCAATGTTAAAATAGGAGCTACTCACGCAGGTATATCTGTCGGCGAGGACGGCGCTTCACATCAGTGCTGCGAGGATTTTGCACTTATGAGATCAATTCCGGGAATGGTTGTTATCTGCCCGGCTGACGATGTTGAGGCAAAGCAGGCAGTTAAGGCTGCATACAGCTATGAGGGCCCTGTTTATTTGAGATTCGGCAGACTTGCCGTTCCTGTTTTTCACAGTGATGATTATAAATTTGAAATCGGCAAGGGCGAGGTAATTACAGAGGGTACCGATGTAACGATTATCGCTAACGGCCTTATGGTTAACGAGGCAGTTGAAGCAGGCAAGGCGCTTGCCGATAAGGGCATCAGCGCCGAGGTAATCAATATGGCTACAATCAAGCCGCTTGATGAAGAGCTTGTTATTGCTTCTGCAAAAAAGACGGGTAAGGTAATTACCGTTGAGGAGCACAGCATTATCGGAGGTCTCGGCGAGGCTGTTTGTTCCGTTCTTTCCGAAAAATGCCCTGTTCCTGTTAAGAGAATAGGCGTTAATGATGAATTCGGCCACAGCGGTCCTGCTCTTGACCTGCTCAAGCAGTTCGGCTTAAGTGCAGAGAATATTGCGAAGGTAGCAGAAGAATTTGTAAAATAAAATATAAAGCCGGCTGTCTCTGTTTTTAAGACAGCCGGTTTTTGATATTAGGCAATAAAAAGAGTGCAGTCCGATTTGAACTGCACTCTTTCTGTTAATTAATTAAGCAAAGTATCTCTTGAGAAGACCCTCAAATGCTTTACCATGTCTTGCTTCCCCCTTGGTTTGGCAACCCTCTACGAAACAGTCCACCGGACTGTTTCTCCCAAATCAAAGATTTGGAGAGGCTTGGCAAGAGCCGAAGCAAGAAAGCTTTAATTAAGCAAAGTATCTCTTAAGAAGACCCTCGAATGCTTTACCATGTCTTGCTTCCCCCTTGGTTTGGCAACCCTCTACGAAACAGTCCACCGGACTGTTTCTCCCAAATCAAAGATTTGGAGAGGCTTGGCAAGAGCCGAAGCAAGAAAGCTTTAATTAAGCAAAGTATCTCTTAAGAAGACCCTCGAATGCTTTACCATGTCTTGCTTCGTCTCTTGCCATCTCGTGTACTGTGTCGTGGATTGCATCAAGACCTGCTTCCTTAGCAAGCTTTGCAAGATCAGTCTTACCCTGTGTTGCGCCGTTTTCTGCAGCAACTCTCATTTCAAGGTTCTTCTTTGTTGAATCTGTTACTACCTCGCCGAGCATTTCAGCAAATTTAGCTGCGTGCTCTGCCTCTTCGTAAGCAGCCTTTTCCCAATAAAGACCGATTTCAGGATAGCCCTCTCTGTGAGCTACTCTTGCCATTGCAAGATACATACCAACCTCTGTGCATTCGCCGTTGAAGTTCTCACGAAGACCCTGGATAATCTCTTCGCTTACACCGTCAATAATTCCTACCTGATGCTCTGCTGCCCAAGAGGTTTCTCCGCCTTCTCTGACAGCCATTTTTGCCTTACAGATAGGGCAAATCTCAATTGGTTCGTCACTTTCGTAGCCGCAAACAGGGCAATAATACTTTTTACTCATTTTTCTTACTCCTTAAAAATAAATTATTTTTTGCAGCCGTCGCATAGACCGCTGTAATAAACATCTCTGTGCCTTATTTCAAATCCGTCAATATCATCCGCATTGCCGAGAGTACAGTAAAAATCATAGATTTTTCCGCATTTTTCGCATTTAAAATGACCGTGAAAATCAGTATTCGCGTCATATCTGATTTTATCAAAATCAATTTTAACCGGCGTTACCAAATTGCATTCGGCAAGCGCCTGCAGGCAATTATATACCGTTGTTTTTGAAAAAGACGGGTTATCTTTAACAACCTGACTGTAAACCGTTTCAACATCG
>JBJEPL010000142.1:0-3747 GCA_051881215.1 Eubacterium sp.
CTAGACGCCAGGGGTTAGCCATACGGATATTGTCTTTTTCAAAACCTCCTCCGACATTATAACGGTAAATGTTCATTTTAAGTCCGTCGTCGCCGTAAAGAAGATTTACAACCTCCTGCGCTGTTTTTTCATCGTCAATTCTCGGACTCCACCAGCCGGCGGAAGCTCCGAAGCCCTTGAGGTCTTTGATTTTTTTAGCATTTTTTAAGCTGATTTTCATATGCAGTTACCCGTTAATGATTTTTTCAAGCCTTTCATTGTCCCGTGAAAAGTGCCGTTGACTTACAAGTATAACAAGCTCGTCGCCCTCGTTGAGCACGGTTTCTCCTTTGGGCGTAACAGAGGTGTCGCCTCGGTCAATGCTTACAACAAGGCAGTGCCTTCCCCAGTCAACATCCATTACTCTCTTGTTATTGATTGGGCTTCCTACGGGGATAATAAAGGTTTTGAGTATTTTTTCGTTTTGCCTGTGGAATTCAGGCTTTTCGGTATTGCTGTTTAATATCTTTTCAAGCAGAGTTTCGTAAATCGGATTAACACCTATGAGATTTGCGGTTGCATAGCTGATAAGGCTAACAACGGCAAGCGGAAGCAGGCTTGAAAGATTGCCCGTCATTTCAAATACAAGAATGATTCCGGTCAGCGGAGCTCTGACTATTGACGCAAATATGCCTGCCATTGATATTACTACAAATTCCTGCCATAAATTGCTGTCAAGATTAAGAAGCGGTATAAAAATATTTGCCCAAATTGCACCGATATATGTTCCCAATATCAGAAGAGGGAAGAATATTCCTCCCGGAGCGCCCGAGCCGAAGCTAAAGGCGGAGAATAAAAATTTTGAAATTAATAAAAATATCAATACTTTTATTTCAGGGCGTTCGTTTAAAAGATACTCAACCATCTGATGACCGCCGCCGGTTATCTGCGGAATTAAAAGCGTTACCGCTCCTCCGACAAAGAACACAAAAATCATTCTTATTTCAACGGGAATTTTTGAAAACCGTTTAAAAATATCCTGACCCTTACTCATTATTATGTTGTATCCGCAGCCTAAAAGACCGAGAACTATTCCCAGAAGAATAAGAAGCCAGTAATACTTGAGCGGAACATTTGAGGTGTCATAAGAAAAGATATTGCTTTGACCGAAAAATATTTTCGATACGAAGTCAGCGCAGATACAGGCAACAATTCCCATACAAATTATACTTTTGTCGATTGTATGGTGTATCTCTTCAAGAACAAACATAACGCCTGCCAGCGGTGCATTAAATGCCGCCGCAAGTCCTGCGCCTCCGCCGCAGCTTATCATTCTCAATTCGCTTGTTTTATCTGCCTTTGTGATTTTTGCAATGCCTTTTCCTGCCATTGCGCCGAGCTGAATACTCGGTCCCTCTCTGCCGAGGGATAATCCTCCGAGGATTGAAGCAGTACCGCCGATAAGCTTTGCAATTATAACCCTCCACCATTTCTGCGAGAGGTGTCCCTTTATTTCTCCGTCAACCTGCGGTATTCCGCTTCCGGAGGACATCGGCTCCCATTTTATGACTGCTGAAACAATAATTCCAAGCAAAGCAAGCACCGCAAAGCAAAGCACACATTTTAAGGGACTGCTTTTTGCAAATTCGGCGCCCTTTAATAATATGCTTTCGGCATTGGTCAGCAAAAATCTGTATAAAACGGAAACAAGACCTGCAAAAAGTCCTACCTCAAGCCCTCGCACTATCAGATAAAAGCTTTCTTTTTTGTGATATTCAATTTTTCTGTAAGTTGTTTTTTCCTTGTCTTTCATTTTTTAGCAATTTTTTCACCCTGTTTAGTTTATTATATTATAGCATACTATTTTTATAAGTACATATTAAATTTATTTTGAATTTAAGATTTTGTTATGTTTTAAAAGAGTTTTTCATATATATGTATAAAAGCTTTGGTTAAAGTAATAGATGTGTAATCTTAAACTGCTTTATCCGTTAACGGTGGGTATATGAAAAAGGATATTATTACATTCGTTCTTAATATTTTTATTGCAATCGGTGCTTTGGGCATAATAATAGGCGTTTCACCTATGATTTCAGATAAGGTAAATATTTTCAGCCGCGGCGTAGTAACCGTTTTTTCACCTATGCTGTTAGCAGAAAATGTTAAGTCTGAAATTTCCACAACTAAAGCAGATAAATCTGTCAATACTAATAACACCGCATCAACAGAGGATACCGAAACGGAGGATTCCGGAATTTCGAGGGAGGACAGCGACCTTTATTCCGATATCACAGAAACTCCTTCCGATATTGAAAAGCTGATGAGTGAGGCTGAAAAAAATATAAAAAATGAAACGGTAAAGGGCAAAACAACGGAGGAGGATTACTTCGGCGGGGGAACTCTTGTATCTTTCGGTCAGTTGGAAATCCAAAGCAAAATACCTTCGTCGTTTTATAAGCTCAATATTGAAGAGCTCCTTAAACAGAAGGTAGAGCTCAATATTAAAGATATATCAAAACCGACTATTCTTGTTTACCACAGCCACACTACCGAAAGCTATACTCTTCTTGATGTGGGTTATTATACAAAGTCTTTCGACCTTCGCTCTGAAAATGAAACAAAAAATATGGTGAGGGTCGGAGACGATCTTGTAAGCTATCTCGAAAAAATGGGCTTCAATGTTATTCATGACAGGGAAATTCACGATTCCGATTATAATTCTGCATACGATTCTTCAAGAAAATCGGTAGAAGAGTATCTTGAAAAGTATCCATCAATTGAAATAACCATTGATGTTCACCGCGATGATATTACATATCAGGATCAAACCAAGGTTAAGCCTACAGCCGTAATTAACGGCAAAAAAGCGGCACGGCTTATGATAATTGCAGGCGCAGAATACGGCTCTATAAAAAATTATCCCGATTGGGAATATAATCTGCGCTTTGATATCGCAGTTCAGAATAAGGTTAATGAAATGTATGAGGGATTAATGCGTCCGATTCTTTTTTCCGAAAGGAAATATAATATGGACGAAACAAGAAATTCATTTCTTCTTGAAGTCGGAACAGATGCCAATACTCTTGACGAAGCCTGTTACTCCGCAAGACTGTTTGCCACGGCATTGGGTGAGCTTTTAAAAGAAGAATATGTTGAACAGAAAGACTGATAAAAATGAAGTTTAAAATTTTTGCAATTATGATGTGCGCGGTAATTGCCTTGGGCGTGGGTACTGCTGTTGCTTACTACAATACTAAATCCTTCGGCTTTGATGAGAATACAAAAATCATCTCAAAGGATGATGAAAAATTTTCATTTATGGATTTTGAATTTTATTATAATGATGTCAATGATTTCTTTAACAAAGCAAAGCAGTATATACCTACCGAGGTCAGAAAAATATAACAGAAAATACTGTATAATGTGTCACAATATATAATGTTATAATATATATAGAATATAAAGCAAAACAACACTTTTGCTTTATATTTTTTGCCGTGATTTGAAACACTCGGAAGGGTGTGAAAAAACTTGAAAAAACTTGAATAAAAGTGTTGACATTCTCAAAACAGTGTGGTATTATGGCAAAGCGCTCGAGAGAGAGGAACGAAATAAATCCTCAAAAAAGAGCGTTAAGGACCTTGAAAATTAAACAACGACGAGAAAAGGAACCCGATAAGATTCAAAAGAGTTTTATCTGTACTCAGTATCGAAAGAGATACGAACAGTAATTACGAACTGGTGTTCGAAAGAGCGAAGTTCTTGAAA
>JBJEPL010000143.1:0-3743 GCA_051881215.1 Eubacterium sp.
AGCGACTTGCGAACGCGGATTTACTGCGTGTTTGTCCTGTATGCCCGAATGATATGCTCATTCGGTTTTATTTACAGAAAGGGTAGAAACACACGGAAGCGTGGCAAACTATTGGCTACTCGCACCATATTTTTCAGGAGGAAATAAAATGGCAGCAAGTAAAGTCAAAATTCGAATCAGACTCAAGGGCTACGATCACAGCCTTGTTGATCAGGCAGCAGAGAAAATTGTTGAAACAGCAAAGAGAACAGGCGCTCAGGTAAGCGGTCCTATTCCTCTTCCTACAGAAGTAGAGAAGGTAACAATTCTTCGTGCCGTTCACAAGTATAAGGACAGCCGTGAGCAGTTCGAGCAGAGAACACACAAAAGACTCATCGACATTCTCAGACCTTCAAACAAAACAGTTGAGGCTCTGACAAGTCTTGAGCTCCCAGCCGGTGTAGAGATAGAGATTAAGCTCTAATCTAAAGGCTGAGGTCATGTTGGGGAAACCCAACCAATAACCAAAAGGAGGAAATAAAGAATGAAAAAAGGTCTTATCGGCAAAAAGATCGGCATGACACAGATTTTCGACGAAAACGGAAAAGTAATTCCTGTAACAGTCGTTGAAGCCGGTCCTTGCGCAGTAACACAGATTAAGACAATGGAGAACGACGGCTATGAAGCTATCCAGGTCGGTTTCGGCGATGTAAAGGTATCGCGTGTAAACAAGCCGATGAAGGGTCACTTCGACAAAGCTGATGTAGCTCCGAAGAAGACACTCAAAGAGTTTCGTCTTGAAAACATCGCAGACATCAAAGTAGGTGACATCCTTAAGGCTGACATCTTCGAGGTTGGTGAAGTTGTTGATGTTAAGGGAACAAGCAAGGGTCACGGAACATCCGGTGCAATTAAGCGTTGGAACTTCTCAAGACTCAGAATGACACACGGTACAGGTCCTAACCACCGTCACGCAGGTTCACTCGGTGCTTGTTCAAGCCCTTCAAGAGTATTCAAGGGTAAAAAGATGGCAGGCCACTACGGTCACGAAACAGTAACAGTTCAAAACCTTAAGATTGCAAAGATTGACGCAGAAAACAATCTTATCGCAATCAAGGGCGCAATCCCGGGTCCTAAAGGCGGAATTGTTGTTATCGCAGACGCGGTTAAAGCTTAACGAAAGGAGAGATTAAAATGGCACAGGTTCAGGTTTATAACCAGGAAGGTAAGAAAACCTCAAAATTAGAACTTGCTGATTCAGTATTCGGCATTGAACCAAATACATCGGCAATGCATCTTGCAGTTGTTAGCTATCTTGCTAATCAGCGTCAGGGCACACAGTCAACTCTCACTCGTTCAGAAGTAAGCGGCGGCGGTGCAAAGCCTTGGCGTCAGAAGGGTACAGGCCGTGCCCGTCAGGGTTCAACAAGAAGCCCACAGTGGACACACGGCGGTATTGCTCTCGGTCCAAAGCCGAGAAAATATAGGGTTAACCTTAACAAAAAGGTTAAGAGACTCGCTATGAAGTCAGCTCTTTCATCAAAGGTAGCTGCAGGCGAGATGATGGTTGTTAATAAGGTTGAGCTTGAGCAAATCAAAACAAAAGCTGTTGTTGATATGCTTGCAAAGCTTAAAACAGCCAAGAAAACACTTATCGTAACAAGCGAATCTGACGAGAAGATTTACAAGAGTGCCCGTAACATTGAAGGCGTTAAGGTTGTTACAGTAAATACACTTTGTGTTTACGATATTCTCAACTGCGACACTTTCCTTGTTATCAAGGACGCAGCAAAGAAAATTGAGGAGGTATATGCATAATGAAAACTGCTCAGGACATTATCATCAAGCCTGTTATCACTGAAGAATCAATGATGGGCATTATGATGAAGAAATATACCTTCAAGGTTGCAAAGGATGCAAACAAAATCGAAATCGCAAAAGCCATTGAAGAGGTATTCCCGGGAACAAAGGTTGCTAAAGTAAATACAATCAATGTTCGCGGTCAGAAGCGCCGTCAGGGTGTGCACGAGGGATATACACCTTCATGGAAAAAAGCAATCGTAACACTTACAGAGGATTCAAAGGAGATTGAATTCTTCAACGATATGATGTAATCCATACCTATTTATATATAAGGTAACGCAACAAAGACAGTATTTCGGGTGATGAGGTATGAAAGGTGCCATCCTTTCGCAAAGTTATCCGGAAAGGAGAAAAAATAATGGCAATTAAAAATTATAAGCCGACCACTCCTTCAAGGAGAAATATGTCGGTAACAGATTATTCTTCTCTCTCAAAAGTTGCTCCTGAAAAATCTCTTCTTGAGCCTCTCAATAAGAAGTCAGGCCGCAACTCTTACGGAAGAATTACAGTTCGTCACCGCGGTGGCGGAAACAGAAGAAAGTATCGTATAATCGATTTTAAGAGAAACAAGTTTGACATTCCTGCAGTAGTTAAAACTATTGAGTATGATCCAAACAGAAGTGCTCACATTGCTCTCATTCAGTATGAAGACGGTGTAAAGAGCTACATTATAGCTCCTGAAGGACTTAAGATAGGCGACACGGTTGTTGCAGGTCCTGAGGCTGATATCATAGCAGGAAACGCACTTCCTCTTAAGAATATGCCTGTAGGTACAATCGTTCACAATGTTGAGCTTTATCCGGGCAACGGTGCTCAGCTTGCCCGTTCAGCCGGCAACAGCGCTCAGCTTATGGCTCTCGAGGGTCCTTACGCACTCTTAAGACTTCCTTCAGGTGAGCTTCGCAATGTACCGAAGGATTGTATGGCAACAGTCGGTGTTGTAGGAAATACCGACCACGCAAATGTTAAAATCGGTAAAGCAGGCCGTAAACGCAATATGGGTTGGAGACCGACAGTCCGCGGTTCTGTAATGAACCCTAATGACCACCCTCACGGCGGTGGTGAAGGTAAATCACCTATCGGTCGTCCGGGTCCTTGCACTCCTTGGGGCAAGCCTGCTCTCGGTTATAAGACACGCAATAAGAAGAAAGCATCTAATAAGATGATTGTTCGCCGTCGTAACGGTAAATAAGAAGAAAGGAGAAGATTAACAAATGAGTAGAAGTACTAAAAAAGGACCTTATGTAGAAGAAAGTCTTTACAAAAAGGTAGAAGCTCTCAATGCTTCAGGCGATAAGCAGGTTATCAAAACCTGGTCAAGAAGTTCAACAATCTTCCCTGAATTCGTAGGACACACCTTTGCTGTTCATGACGGAAGAAAGCATGTTCCTGTATATGTAACAGAGGATATGGTTGGACACAAGCTCGGTGAATTCGCACCGACAAGAACTTTCAGAGGCCACGCCGGCTCAAAGACATCTAAGTAATCGAAAGGAGAATTATTATGGAAGCAACAGCTAAAGCAACTTATGTCCGTATCTCCCCTCGAAAGGTGCAGATTGTTCTTGATCTTATCAGAAATCAGCCTGCCGATAAGGCTATGGCTATTCTTCAGTACACACCAAAGGCTGCTTGCGAGCCTGTTATCAAGGTTCTCAAATCAGCAATGGCAAACGCTGAGAACAATTATAATATGGACACATCAAAATTAGTAGTAAGCTACTGCAACGCAACTGCAGGTCCTACTCTTAAGAGAATTCAGGCAAGAGCTCAGGGCAGAGCTTACAGAATTAATAAAAGAACATCACACATCACCATTACCGTTAAGGAAATGGAAGATTAAGCGAGGAGGAAAAGTTAAATGGGACAGAAATGTAATCCAACCGGTTTAAGAATCGGTG
>JBJEPL010000144.1:0-3700 GCA_051881215.1 Eubacterium sp.
CCGATCTAATACGCACGAAATTATTGGAAACATAAGCGTTATTACTGTATTGGAAAAGCATTCTACTTGTGAACTTGGTTACTGCTATGGCTCAAAATATTGGGGCAATGGTTATGCAACGGAAGCGTTAAGGGCAGTAATAGAGTATTTATTAAAAGAACGTGATTTTTATTTAGTTGAGGCAAGACATATCAGCGGCAATCCTGCAAGCGGCAGAGTTATGGAAAAGGCAGGAATGCACAAGGATGCCGTTTTAAGAGATAGAAGAATAAATAAATATACGGGCGAAAGAAACGACTCAATTATTTATTCAATAACAAAAGCGGAATTTTAATGCGGCTTGATAAAAAGAAATTGATAGAATTTGTAACTCTGTATTATTCTGATAAAAACAGAATGTATATTATGTCAAGATAGTTATTAACTCCGATAATTCAAGCAGTGATAAGGTTACAATTACCGAAGTTCATTTCAAACCAAATGCGAAACAAAACCGGCACTATCACAAGTTTTCAAAACAAATTTAATTTACGACAATAGTTAAATAATAAAAAACGGCACGATTGATTTCGTGCCGTTTTCTTATAGTATTATCAGCTTTTTAGTGATTTTTGAAAGGTTTTCTCTGCCGTGAGGTGAAAGATAAAGCAAATCCTCAATTCTGATTCCGAATTTATCGGGCAGATAAATTCCCGGCTCAATTGAGGTGACATTGCCGACTTCAAAGGTATCCTTGCTTTTCGGTGATGCGTTATAACCCTCGTGAATATCAAGTCCTACCCCGTGGCCGAGGCTGTGCCTAAAATATTGAGCCATATTTTCTCTTTCAAGCACATCGTATGCCGCTTTGTATACATCGGCGCACTTTTTTCCTGCATCAAGCGCCTTAATTCCTGCGATTTGCGCTTCAAGAACAAGATTATAGGCTTTTTCCATTTCATCTGTTGCATAGCCGACTGCGACAGTCCTTGTCATATCGGAATGATAGCCTTTGTATGTTGCGCCGAAATCAAATAAAACAAAATCACCGTCCTGTATTTTTCTGTCATCGGGAACACCGTGGGGCATTGAGGTATGCTCTCCTGTCAGCAGAATTGTATCAAAGCTGATACCGTGCGAGCCGTTTTTTGCCATAATATAATCAAAAAGCGCCGCAAGCTCTTTTTCGGTTTTACCCGGCTTTACCTCATTGATAAGCTCAAGAAAGGATTTTTCAGCAATATTGTTTGCCGTCTTAATTAAATCTATTTCATACTGCTCTTTGATATTACGAAGAAGCATAATACGGTCATCGGCGCCGATAAATTCAACATTTGACAGCATCTTCTTATAACGGTTATATTTTGCAAGCGAAATTGTTTCGTTTTCAAACATAAGCCGTTTGATATTATGCTTTTGGGCTAAACTTTTGATTTCTTCGGCAAAGTCGGTTTTAATTTCAATGACAGTTAAGTCGTTGCTTTTTGAGTGATTTTTCGCTGTTTCGGTATATCTTGAATCAACAATGTGATATCCTGTTGAGTCGGCGCAAATGAGTATTACGCCCTCACTCGGAGAGAAGCCGCACAGATAATGCATATTGCTTTCATCAAAAAGAATAACAGCGTCGCAGTTATTTGTCTTTGCAAGATTTGCAATCTTTTCTAAATTCATATTTTTAGTCCTTATCATTATTATGGGATAATTCTAACATAATCAAATTAATTGTCAACATTTTATTGACAACAAAAAATTCTTATGATAATGTTTCTGTGTAAAAATTTTTTTAGGAGAGCATTATGGAAAAGTATCTGATTAATCCCAACCAAAAAATAAGCAAAATTAATAAGGATATTTACGGCCATTTTGCCGAGCATCTCGGCAGATGTATTTACGGCGGTATTTATGTCGGCGAGGACTCTGAAATTCCGAATGTCAACGGTATGAGATGCGATGTCGTTAACGCGCTTAAAGATATGGGAATTCCTGTTTTAAGATGGCCGGGCGGCTGTTTTGCAGATGAATACCATTGGAAAGACGGTATCGGTCCTAAAGAAAGCCGTAAAAAAATGGTAAATACCCATTGGGGCGGAGTTGTTGAGGATAATTCCTTCGGTACTCATGAGTATTTCGAGCTTTGCCGTCAGCTTGGTTGTGATACATATATTAACGGAAATGTGGGTTCAGGCTCTGTTCAGGAAATGAACGAATGGGTTGAGTATATGACCTTCGACGGAGTGTCACCTATGGCAGAGCTTCGTAAAGAAAACGGCAGAGAGAAGCCGTGGAAGATTAAATATTTCGGAGTAGGAAATGAATCCTGGGGCTGCGGCGGTTGTATGGATCCCGAGTATTACGGCTGTCTTTTTAAAAGATATAATACATATGTAAGAGATTATGACGATAAAAACAGAATAATGCGGATTGCCTGCGGTCCGAATGTTGACGACTATCATTGGACAAGAGAGGTTATGGATAAGGTTAAGCATAAAGCGCAGGGAATATCTCTCCATTACTATACAATTCCTACAGGCGAATGGAATCATAAAGGCTCTTCAACCGAATTTGATTTAAATGAATATAATTCTACTATCTGTAAGGCATACAGAATGGAGGAGCTTATTAATAATCATCTTGCGGTTATGGATTGCATTAATCCGCAAAGATGGGTTAAGCTGATTGTTGACGAGTGGGGAACCTGGTATGATGTAGAGCCGGGAACAAATCCGGGCTTCTTATATCAGCAAAATACAATGCGTGACGCAATAGTTGCCGCTTTGACGCTTAATATATTTAATAAGCATTCTGACAGAATTATGATGGCTAATATTGCCCAAACTGTCAATGTTCTTCAGTCAGTTGTTCTTACAGACGGCGAGAAAATGGTGCTCACCCCTACATATCATATATTCAAAATGTATAAGGACCATCAGGAGAATACGCTCATAGGCTCTTATATTACAACCGATGATATTGAATCGAAAAATGATAAAAAATCATTTCCGCAGCTTATTGAGTCGGCTTCTGTTGATGAAAACGGGGTTATTTATTCAACAATAGCTAATACTTCTGCTTCAAAATCGTCAAAAATAAAATGCCAGATTGCCGATACAAAGGTTAAGAGCATAAAAGCTCAAATTCTTACCGGCGGTATCCACGATAAAAATGATTTTGATAATGCCGATAATGTTAAGACAGTTGAATTTGACGGCTTTAGAAAGCTCTCTGACGGCTTTACAGCAACAATACCGCCTTGCAGTGTTGTAAAATTTGTTATTGAATAAATGATACATCAATGTAAGAAATGCCTTCTTTTGGAGGCAGGGGAGAATGCCGCCTTTAAAACTGTCAGCGATTATATCTCAAATCTTGATAACAGCTTAAAAGCAGATGAAAATACTTATAAATCAAGATTAGAGCTTTGCAAAAAGTGTGACAATCTGATTTCGGGAATGTGCCTTAAGTGCGGTTGCTATGTTGAAATCAGAGCAATTTTAAAGAATAAGGCGTGCCCCGATTACGATAACAGAAAATGGAACAGTATTTAATAATGTTAAAATGACTGCCTAATTATCGGACAGTCATTTTTATTTAGTGTCTAAAGACAGTAAAGAGAAAGCAAAGGCGTCGGATAGCTTAACAGAGCTGCAAATAATCAGTAACGGATGGCTTTGTCAATAAAAGTGTGTAAGTTTTTTAAGAAATTAGATAATTGATGTTT
>JBJEPL010000145.1:0-3643 GCA_051881215.1 Eubacterium sp.
GATCTTATGGTTAATAGTGGCATAACTATTGGCAAAATGTCAAGTGATAGCTTAAGGCAAATAAAATATTGGGCTGTATCATTGTTTACACTTATTACCCGTTCGGCAATTCAGGGCGGACTTGACGAAACTACCGCCTATAATTATGCTGATAATTGCATTACTAACATTGACAAAATGACAAAGACAGATGATATAGTTGAATATGTAATAAAAAAATGCATAACACTAACTGATATTGTTGCTGAAAGCAGAGAGAATAGCGTCTATCCTCAACCTATAAGAAAATGCTTGCATTATATCAATACGCACCTTCATGAAAAATTAGATGTTGTAACATTGTCTAAAGAATGTGGCTTATCCGAAGATTATTTATCATACCTATTTAAGAAGAATATAGGAATTAACCTGTCAAAATATATTAGAACCCAAAGACTGCAAGCATCAAAGGAAATGCTAAAAGAAAATCATTCCGTATCGGATATTGCATATTATCTTGGTTTCTGTTCGGAGAGTTATTTTATATCTTGCTTCAAAAAAGAATTTGGAAAAACTCCAAAACAGTTTAGAAATCAAATATTATAGTAAAAGTCCTACAATCAGAAGCCAATCCCTTTCTTGATATATACATTTATATAGTGTATAATTAAAATAATAAGTTCTCGGGGACCGATGTTAATATGGACAAAAGTATATTTGAGAAAATAGAAAACTATATGAAAGAAAACTGCGGTGAATCTGTCCATGATGAGGAGCATATTTACCGCGTGCTTTATAATGCACTCGATATTGCAGAAAACGAGGATAATGTAAACTTTGACATTTT
This sequence comes from Eubacterium sp., assembly GCA_051881215.1. GTDB lineage: Bacteria > Bacillota > Clostridia > Oscillospirales > Acutalibacteraceae > Eubacterium_R. Next base: position 827 of record JBJEPL010000145.1, read on the forward strand.
GATAACCTCTTGTCTGCTTCACGATATCGGCAGGCCCGCTCAATTAATTGACAGCAATATTGACCACGCAGAATACGGAAGCACAATGGCATATAATTGGCTTATTGATAATGGATTTGATGTCGATTTTTCAAAACAGGTTGCCGATTGCATCTTGTGTCATAGATACAGAGGCTCAAATATCCCCAAAACTATTGAAGCAAAAATTTTGTTTGACGCTGATAAAATTGATGCGGCAGGTCTTATCGGAATAGCGAGAACATTAGAGTATAAAGGCGTTATAAATGAACCGATATATACATCTGAAAATAAAACTGTTCAGGACGGGCGTGACAAAGCAAATCAAAGCTTTTTTACCGAATACATGTTTAAGTTGAGCAAGGTTTATGATAAATTTTTAACCAAACGCGGAAAGGAAATTGCACTGAAAAGAAAAACCGAAGCTGAATACTTTTATAATAATTTGTACGGCTATTTGAATGACTTATATATTAACGGAAATCAAATGCTTGAAAAATACTGCAATATCAAATAGGGGGGATGTCAAATGAATTTATATTCTTTTTTAGGAATTATGATTCCTTTTTTAGGAACGGTTTTAGGCTCGGCTTGTGTGTTTTTTATGAGAAAAGGAATGAGCGACCGCTTGCAGAGATCTTTGTCCGGCTTTGCATCAGGCGTAATGGTAGCAGCCTCCGTGTGGAGCCTTTTAATTCCTGCACTTGAGCAGTCGAAAGGTATGGGAAAGCTGTCGTTTGCACCTGCCGCTGTCGGATTTTGGCTTGGAATGATGTTTTTGCTTTTGCTTGATCATCTCGTTCCTCATTTGCACCGCAACGCAGATCAGGCAGAGGGACCGAAAAGCCACCTGCAAAAAACGACAATGCTTGTTTTGGCGGTTACACTTCATAATATTCCAGAAGGAATGGCGGTAGGAGTAGTGTATGCCGGATATATTGCAGGTAATTCCAATATTTCAGCCATGGGCGCTTTGGCGCTTTCTCTCGGTATTGCCATTCAGAATTTCCCCGAAGGCGCAATTATATCTATGCCGCTCAAAGCTGAGAAAATGAAAAAGTCAAAAGCATTCTTAAACGGTGCGGCTTCAGGAATAGTTGAGCCTATAGGCGCGTTGATTACAATTGCGGCAGCAGGACTTGTTGTTCCTATACTTCCGTATTTATTGAGCTTTGCGGCAGGAGCTATGATGTATGTTGTAGTTGAGGAACTGATTCCTGAAATGTCCGCTGGAGAACATTCAAATATAGGAACGGTGTTTTTTGCAGTAGGCTTCAGCATTATGATGATTTTAGATGTGGCTTTAGGCTGATGGAATTATTACATAAGCTTTTTCAATTCGTTTATTAATTGCCTTGACGGCAGAATGAAAAGAGGTTATCGTTTTGATAACCTCTTTTGCTTTAGTTTTTTCTATACCTGTTAAATTTATAAAAGCTGAATTTAATTGCCTGAAAAACAGCAAGCGAAGCTGTCTTTATCGGCGCAACCGTGCGGATTTCTTTTTCGGTTGTTTTATAAAATTCATCAATGTAATTAGGCTTTCCTTCTAACAGATCCGTGATACCGTTTTCCCTGCATATAGCGTAAAATTCATCAAGGGCAGCTTTGCGCCCGCTTTTGTCAAAGGACAGCTTTTTAGCCTTTGCATAAAGCACCCCGAGCTTTTCTATTCTAACGCGTTTAGTCATTTCCTCATCGCCCTTAACAGCTTCAAGCGCCTTATCAATAATATCGGTATACTGCTTTAGACACCGGTCAGACAAATATCCTGCTCTGTATGCGTCAGGCTGTGCATAGATATAAAGAGGCTGTGCGTATTTCTGAATATTTTCGTGAACAGTACAGTAGTATTCGGCGATATAAGGCGCCGCTTTACCGTAGTAAATATCAATATATTTTCCTGCAAGCTTTTTTACATCTGCGCTTTTATTCCACATAAGCTTTGAAAAAAGATAAGCATGAAGCTCTGCGTCCTGCGCTCTTGTTTCGTATGCCATCTGATGAAAAATTGCATATACATTGTTTTTATAATAGAAATTATTGTTTGCAGTCATGCTGTCAATCAACGGAAACGGAATAAAATATCCGTGATAATCAACATTGTAATCCCAAATCATAATGTTATCCGCGATTTTACTCCATTCGGATATAATTTTGTTGGCGTTTTTTGCCCATTTTCCGCTTGGATTTGCATAATTTGACGCAGTATTGCCGGGCATCAGACAAAGCTTGATAAGCACATTTTTTCGCGGACGGAGATTTTTCGAAGGATTTGCCGTGTAGTTGTAGGCAAGAGTGGATATGTAATTATCGGGAAAGCGCTTTGAACATTCATCAGCCAAACGGTTAATAAATGTCAGCAGGCTTCCCATCTGCGAGCCTTCGCGTTTGTCAATTTCACGGCATTTTTTGCACTGACAGCCTACTCCTCTTGTAATCCATGTGTCCATTTGACTTACATCCCAGATATGAACATCGGGCCTTTCCTCCATCTGACGAAACAGCTTTTCGGAAATTATTTTATAAACATCTTCATTTGTCCAGCAAAGCTGACCGCTTACAGGTCCCTGCTTGTATACGCGTCTGCCGTGGTAAAGTGAAAAATATTCAGGATGAGTTTTGTAATACTTTTCAGGAGGAATATATGAAAATGAGCTGTGGCACCCGTTTCCAAAATCGTCGCCTCCGGCTCCGTTTAGACGCAGCTTGCTGTGCCAGCCGAGATAGCCTTTTTTGTTTTGAAGTGAAGGTACCTTTTCGGAGCTCTGCGTATATACGCTTCGCCACATAAATGCC